>DASXUN010000006.1 GCA_036504815.1 Gemmatimonadaceae bacterium
CGTTGAGGGCATCCACCTGGCCTTCGGCGGTCGGGCGGTGCAGGGACGCCAGGCCGGGGAAGAACGCGTAGGTCGCGGGCTGCGCGATCTTCGTGTTCGTCGTGAACGGCAGGAGGTCATCGTCCTGCGTCATGCGAATGAGCGCGATCTGGCCGTTCAGCGTCGTGTGGTTCGGCATCTTGTACAGCGCCGTGAGCTTCAGCGTGTTCATCGCGCTGCTCGGCGCCATCGACATGCGGCCGAACGCCGGGCCGTTGCCGTTGGAATAGCCGCTCGGATCCCACGGACCGGCCGGCGGCGTCTTGCCGTTGTCGAAGTCCGTCGCGCGGAGCGGGTTGTCCCATTCCATCGAGGCCAGGTTCTGCTTGAAGAACGAACCCTGGTACTCGGCGCGGACCATGCCGTACTCGTTCTTGGCGAGCTCGAGGCCGGCGGTGATCTCATTGACGCCGTTGTCGAGCGTCATGGGCAGTTCCTGCGCGTCGCTGAACGCGAAGGCCGCGCCCCACGGCTGGTTGCCCGACTTCTGCACCATCTTGTAGCTGAAGTCGACGCTGGCCAGCTTGTTGAGCGTGTACTTGAGGCCCATGTCGAGCGTGTTGCGCTGCGCCGACATCGGGAACTCCGTGGCGATCGACCGGTAGATCGAGGCCACGTTGGTCGCGGCCGTCGTGCCGATGCCGACCACACCCACTTCCTTGTTCTGCACGCGGGTGCGGAGCGCCGGGTCGAGCGTCCACTTGTTGTTCCCGGCGTCCCGGAAGGGCGTCAGGGTGTTGAACGCATAGTTCAGCGGCTGGCCATTGAAGTCGAGCGTGAACTTCGCCTTGCCATACCGGTTGTAGCTGAACGAGAAATTCTGATCATCGTACCCGACGTTCGCGGCGCTGAAATCATAGGCCACGGCGTCGGTTTCCTTGCCGATGAGGATCTTGCTGGCCAGGCCGGACTTGAGGTCCTCATACCGCTGATAGCGGCCCTCGTCGCCGGTGGTCGTCGTGGACCGGAAGCCGAGCTCCCAGGTCTGTTCCCAAGCCGGCTTTGCCGGCGCCGCCGCCTTCTGCTGCGCTCCCGCCACGCTGGCGGAAGCGAGCACGAGGAGCGCGGCCGAGAAAATGTAGCTAGTGCGCATCTCTGTCTCCCTCTCCCTTAGCGTAGGAACGCCTTGCCGTTGGGGTTGTTGGAGCCGTGAATCTGCTGGTGGCAGTTCAGGCACGAGCGGCCCGTGATCTTGTTGGCGTTCGACGAATTCTGGAGGACGAACTTGTCGTAGACCGTTGGCGGATGGCGTGACGTCACGTGGCAGCGCTGGCAGATGCCCGGCTGCTTGGCGACGAGCATGCGGTCGTTGCTCGATCCGTGCGCGTCATGGCACGTCACGCACGAGTTGGCGACCGGGGCGTGCTCCCACAGGAACGGACCGCGCTTCTCCTGGTGGCAGCTGACGCAGCTCTGGTCGATGTTCGTGCCGGCCTTGAGCATCCGGACGTTGGCCGAGCCGTGGACGTTGTGGCACGACGAGCATGCCATCTTGTCCTCGCGCACCGGCATGTGATTGAAGCGCTGCACCTTGTTGGCAATCGCCTGGTGACAGCTGCTGCACAGCTTGGCCTGCGACGCTTCCTTCAGCTGCGGCGCGCCCTTGGGGCTGTGCACGCTGTGGCACGAGACGCAGCTCACGTTGCGCGCTTCGTGCTTGCTGTTGGCCCAGAAGGCGTGCTCGCTGCCGCTGTGGCACGACGTGCAGGCCGCCGAGGCCTCCACCGCGCTCGCCTTGTTGAACTGGAGCGGCTTCACCTTTTCGGGATCGTCCGCGTGCTTGCTGCCCGGACCGTGGCAGGACTCGCAGCCCTTGCCGCCGGCGGGCGTGCGGAGGTCGGCCGCCTTGGCGTGCAGACCGGCCGACGCCACCTTCTCATGGCAACCGACGCAGGTCTCCTGACCGACGTAGGTCGCACCCGAGACGGCAGCGTCCGCTTTCTGCGCCTTTGCCTGGCCGCTCGCCGCGACGGGCGCAAACGCCACCGCCGCCACGAGCGCACTGCCGACGAGCCAAGTCAGCGGCCGCATCGAGCGAATGCCACTTCCTCGAACGTTGAAAAATGTCATGGCACCCTCCTGAGGTGCACACACGAGTGAAATGCTCTTGCTGCCCGCTACTTATTGATCCAGCCCTGCCGAACGGCAGTCGGGCAGCAAGAAATGTGCAGGTGAGAGTGATGCTCATCTGTCGGGTGGCATACCTAAATCGAACTGGGACATAGTTATACAGCGATTGAGGGATTCCTTTACGTAGTCTCACTAACCCCCAATCGCTGCCTCCGAAGGTGGTGAAATGGCACGACGTTACCCGGCGTATGCCTTCATGCAACGTGAAAGAAGACAAACGTTTACGCATCGACACGCCGCGTCGAACCGTGCCGTCGCATCTTCAGCGCTTCTGCTGCACTTTCGTCACCACGCCGTCGCCACGCCTTCACTTCGAACCCGTGATCATTCCCATGAACGCCATTCGCCGCATCGCGATCCTCGCCCTGTTGCTGGGCACGACTGCCGCCGCCGCTGGCGGCCCCGCCTCCGTCGACTGGGCGATGGTCGCGAAGATCCGCGAGGAGGGTCTCCAGCGCTCGCGCGTGATGGACCTCGAGTCGTACATGACCGACGTCCTCGGCGCGCGGCTCACCATGTCACGCGACATGCAGCGCGCGCAGCAGTGGGCGTCCGCCGAGATGACGCGTATCGGGCTCGTGAACGTCGCATTCGAGCCGTTCATGGACTACGGCGTCACGTGGGACAACGAGTACGTCTCGCTGCACCTGCTCGCGCCCGACTACACGCCGATAACGGCCTATCCGATCGCGCACACCAACGGCACGAACGGCAAGGTGGTGGCGGAGGCCGTGCTCCTGGACCTGCAGTCACGCGCCGACCTGGAGAAGTACCGCGGCACGCTGCGCGGCAAGGCGGTGCTGGTCACGCCGCCCGCGCCGGTGAACACCGACGCGATGGCGGCGGGCACGCCGCGGCTCACCGAGGCCGAGCTGGCCGCGATCGAGCGCACGGTGATCGTGCCCCCGCGTCCGGCGCCGCCACGCACGGTGCGGAATCCGGAGCTGCTCTCCGCGGTGGAGAAGACGGCGTTTTACGCCGCGGAGGGCGTGGCCGTCGTCCTGCAGAGTGAAAGCGGCGGCGTCGGCTACGTGCGGGGCTTCTCTCGTCCCGGCTCACGCGAAGACGGATGGGCGCGCGCCGGGATGCTGGCGTCGCCGGCCATCGTGGCCGTCACGCCCGAGCACTACAACCGCATGCATCGAATTCTCACGCGCGGCATACCCGTGAAGATCGAGGTCGAGGTGCGCAACCGGATTGGCGAGAAGGTGGAGCAGGCGGCCAACCTCATCGGCGAAATCCCGGGCACCGACCTGAAGGACGAAGTCGTGATGATCGGCGCCCACTTCGACACCTGGCACGCCAGCCCGAACTCGAGCGACAACACTTCCGGCGTCGCGGTGGCGCTCGAGGCGGCGCGCATCCTGAAGGCGGTGGGCGTGAAGCCGCGGCGCACCATCCGCGTGGCGCTCTGGAACGGCGAAGAGCAGGGGCTCTGGGGATCGCGGGCGTACGTGCGCACGCATTTCGGTTCGCCTCGCGACTCGCTAAACCCGCCCAAGCCGGCGTACGAGAAGCTCTCGGCGTACTTCAACCAGGATTACGGGGCGGGGCAGTACCGCGGCATCTACCTGCAGGGGAACGAAGCGGCGCGCACGATGCTCGCCGCGTGGATGGAGCCCTTCCGCGACTTCGGGATGACCACCGTGAGCAACCAGAGCGTCGGCAGCACCGACCACGTGCCGTTCGACGACGCGGGGCTGCCGGGCTTCCAGTTCATCCAGGACCGCCTGCCGGGGAGCGCCGGGCACACCAATCTCGATTACCTCGAGACGATCAATGCCAACGACCTTATGAAGAACGCCGTCGTGATGGCATCGTACGCGTATCATGCGGCGATGGCGGATGAGCGCGTGCCGCGGAAGAAGGTTGCGAAGTGAACGGAACGAGGAGGGGGGGGTAGAGGCGAAACCCTCGATCGGAACGAGGAGGGGGTAGAGGCTACGGAACGAGGGAGGAGAGGTGGAACGAGGAGGGAGACCTGGTGCGCGCCAGTGATCTTCCTCCTCGTTCCGTTCGGTTTGACTTTCGCTTGTGCGGCTATCTCGTACGTGAATGACAGGCGTTCGCCCCACCATCCTTTCCCGACCCCTCCGTTAGTATGACGTTGTCGGCGGTCAAATGACCGCTGCGTCCAAACGGAACGGGAAGGGATCATGAGCGTCGCCCCGGCAGTTCCTGCGCGCGCCGCGGACTCTCCGCAGTCCGGCACTGGCGTGCCCTGCCAGATTGCGCAATCCGACGGCGTTCCCTGCGCCGCGGTCCGTGTCGACTGCGAGCACTGCGACCGATCGACGAACGGCGTGTGCGACGAACATCGTGACGCCACCGGTGATGCCGCCGGCGAGCCAACCCGACCACAGAAATCCACCCATGCGTGAACTCCGACTGCACGGCCGCGGCGGACAAGGCACGGTCATCGCCTCGAAGTTGCTTGCCGTGGCACTCTTTCTCGAAGGGCGAGAAGTCCAGTCCTTCCCCATGTTCGGCGTCGAGCGCCGCGGTTCGCCGGTGACGGCCTTCCTGCGCGTCGACGACGAGCCGCTCAAGCTGCGCTGCGAGATCCACGAGCCCGACGAGCTGATCGTGCTCGACCCGACGCTGATCGGGACGACGGACATCACCTCGGGACTCAAGCTCGGCGGCCGCATCCTCATCAACACCGAGCAGGCGCCGGGGGATTTTCCGGACCTGCTGGCGCGGGCGCACGTGAGCACCGTGGACGCCACCGGCATCGCCGTGCGGCACGGCCTGGGCGGCAAGGCCCAGCCCATCGTGAACACGGCGATCCTCGGTGCCTACGCCGCCGACACCGGCCTGATCTCGGTTGCGAACATGATCAACGCCATCAAGGAAGAGGTGCCGGTGCAGATCGACGCCAACATCGCGGCCGCCATGGAGGCCATGGTGGCCGTGCGCCATGCGCCGATGGGAAGCGCCGACGTGCGGGAGGTGGCCCGTGTCTGAGTCGATGACGACGACCCCGGGCCCGCATGCGGTGCCGCAGGTGGCGATGAGCAGCACCTCCACGCTGGTCACGCGCACGGGATCGTGGAAATACCAGATGCCCGCCTACCACGACCGCGTGGCGCCGTGCAACGCGCGATGCCCGGTGGGGATCGACATCGAAGGGTACATGAACCTGCTCCGCGAGGGGCGGGTGGACGAGGCGCGCGACCTGCTGCTCACGGAGAATCCCCTGCCGGCCGTGACCGGACGGGTGTGCCATCACCCGTGCGAGAACGCGTGCAATCGCCACGCGCTCGACGGCGCGGTGGCCATTCACGCCGTCGAACGCATGCTGGGCGACCTCGCGCACCAGCGTCCCGCGCCGGTGGTGCGGGGGACGCCGCGCGCCGAGCGCGTGGCGGTGGTGGGCTCGGGACCGGCGGGACTGGCCTGCGGCTATCATCTCGCCCGGCTCGGGTATGGCGTCACCATCTTCGAGTCGGCCGATGCGGCCGGCGGCATGCTGCGCCTCGGGATCCCCGAGTATCGCCTGCGGCGCGACGTGCTCGACCGCGACATCGCGCGCGTGGCGGCGCACGGGGTCGAGATCAAGTGCGGCGTGCGCGTGGGAACCGACATTGCGTGGAGCGAGCTGACCAAGTCGTTCAACGCGGTCTGCATCTCGACCGGCGCCCACACGAGCCGCGCGCTCGGGGTGCCGGGCGAGGACCTGGCGGGTGTCCGCCCCGGACTGGCCTTCCTGCGTGAAGTGAACAGCGGCAAGCGCCCCGCCCTGGGCCAGCGCGTGCTGGTCGTGGGCGGCGGCAACACCGCGATGGATTGTGCGCGCTCGGCGATGCGGCTCGGCGCCAAGGTGACCGTCGCGTATCGTCGCACGCGCGAGCAGATGCCGGCCATCAAGGAAGAGATCGAGGACGCGATGCGCGAGGGGGCGGAGTTCGTCTTCCTCGCCAACCCGCTCTCGTTCAATGAAACGAACGGCCGCGTCAGCGCCATGGTGTGCGAGCGCATGGCGCTGGGCGAGCCCGATGCGAGCGGCCGCCGCCGTCCGGTGCCGACCGGCGAGCAGTTCACGCTCGAGGCCGACACGGTGCTGACGGCGATCGGCGAGTCGTCCGCGTTGCAGAACTTCTTCCCTGACGTCGAGGGGTCCGACTCCGGCCTGCGCGTCGACGCGCTGGGCGGCACGACCAGGGACCTGCTCTATGCGAGCGGGGACGTGACCGATCTGGAGCGCACGGTGGCTGACGCGCTCGGCGCGGGCAAGCGCGCGGCGATCGGCATCGACCGGCACTTGCGGCATCATCACGGCGACACGGCCGAGCTCAACGCGCTGCGATTCGCCGAGGGCAACCTGAGCGCCGCGCGCTGGAGCGGACGCGATCCGATTCGTCGCACGGCGCCGCTCAACACCGTGGTGAAGCCCGACGACCTGAACTTCACGCAGTTCCGCCGCGTCGAGCGGCACGCCGATCCGCACCTGCCGAGCGACCTCGCCGCGCAGGGCTTTGACGAGGTGAACGCGGGGCTCTCCGCCGCGGACGCGATGGACGAGGCGCAGCGCTGCCTCAACTGCGGCGTCTGCACCGAGTGCGACGTCTGCCTGATCTTCTGCCCGGACGCGGCCATCACGCACGCCGAGGGCGGCGCGTATGTGGTGGCGATGGACTACTGCAAGGGATGCGGCATCTGCGCCGCGGAGTGTCCGCGAGGGGCGATCACCATGACGCAGGACCGGCCATGAAGAAAGTGATGGTGGGAAACCACGCCGTTGCCTGGGGGGTGCGGCTGGCGCGCGTGGAGGTGATCTCCGCGTATCCGATCACGCCGCAGACGCAGGTGGTGGAGAAGCTCAGCGAGATGTGCGCCGACGGCACGCTGCCGGCGCGGTTCATCAAGGTGGAGTCGGAGCATTCGGCGATGGCCGCCGTCATCGGGGCGAGCGCCACCGGCGTGCGCACCTTCACGGCGTCGAGTTCGCACGGCCTGCTCTACATGCACGAGATGTTGCACTGGGCGGGCGGGGCGCGGCTCCCCATCGTGATGGTGGACGTGAACCGCGCCGTCGGCGCGCCGTGGAACATCTGGACCGACCAGAACGACAGCCTGTCGCAGCGGGACACCGGGTGGGTGCAGCTATACTGCGAGCACAACCAGGAAGTGGTGGACACGACGGTGATGGCGTTCAAGCTGGCGGAAGCGCTGGACGTTCCCGTGATGCTGATGCTCGACGGCTTCTACCTGTCGCACACCGCGGAGCCGGTCGACATTCCGGACCAGGAGATGGTGGACCGGTTCCTCCCCAAGCGCGAGGCGCCGTACCGCCTGGACACCGAGCACCCGCACGCGTTCGGCGGCCTGGTGAAACCCGACGCGTACATGGAAATGCGCTGGCTGCAGCAGGAGGCGCTGAACCACGTGCCCGAGACGCTCGCGGCGATCGAGAAGGACTGGCAGCGAATGTTCGGCCGCTCGTATGGCGCCATCGAAGCCTATCGCGCCCAGGACGCGGAACTGCTGCTCGTGACGAGCGGGACGGTGACGAGCACGGCGCGCGCAGTGGTCGATGCGCGGCGTGCGCAGGGCGAGAAGATTGGCGTGCTGAAGGTGAAGATGTTCCGCCCGTTCCCGTCGGCGCTGCTGCGCGATGCGCTGCGCGGCGTGCCGCGCGTGGCGGTGCTCGACCGCAACGTGTCGCCGGGGCACGGCGGCATCTTCGCCGAGGAGCTGCGCTCGGCGCTGTACGACCTGCCCGATGCGGAGCGTCCGGAGCTGTTCGGTTTCGTGCTGGGGCTTGGCGGCCGCGACATCACGCCGGCGGTGATTGACGACGTGATCGCACAGACGCGCGCGGGGCAGGTGCCGTCGCGCGAGGACCTTTGGGTGGGGGTGAATCCGTGAGCCAGGTGCGCATCGACCAACTCATCCCCGAGGGGAAGCTGCTCGCCTCCGGTCACCTCGCGTGTCCCGGCTGCGCGGCACCGCTGGCCATGAAGCTCGCGCTGAACGCGCTTGGGCCGAACACGGTGGCGGTGATCCCGGCGAGCTGCTTCACGATCATCTCCGGGCCGTGGCCGCAGAGTTCGCTGCAGGTGCCGGTCTTTCACACCGCGTTCGCGACCGGCCCCGCCGTGGCGTCCGGCGTGCGCGCGGCGCTCGACATGCAGGGGAAGCACGACACAAACGTGATCGTCTGGGTGGGCGATGGCGGCACGTTCGACATCGGCCTGCAGTCGCTGTCGGGCGCGGCGGAGCGCAACGAGAACATCATGTACTTCTGCTACGACAACGAGGCGTACATGAACACCGGCATCCAGCGCTCGTCGGCGACGCCGTGGGGCGCGTGGACGACGACGACGCCGGCGCAGTTCCCGGAGGCCTCGCCCAAGAAGGACATGCTGGCGATCATGGCGGCGCACGGCATCCCATACGCGGCGACGGCGACGCCGGCCTACCCGGCCGACTTCATCGAGAAAGTCATGAAGATGAAGCAGGCGCGCGGCACGCGGTTCATGCATTTGTTGTCGCCGTGTCCGCCGGGGTGGAAGTGCGGCGACGACGAGGGACTCGAACTCGCGCGCCTGGCGGTGCAGAGCCGCGTCTTCCCGATGCTCGAGGTGGAGTACGGACAGCGCTGGCGGCTCACGATGGATCATGCGGGCGATCCAGTGGAGCCGTACCTGCGGCGCCAGGGGCGGTTCCGCCACCTGAACGCCGAGCAGGTGACGCACATCCAGTCGGAGATCGACGCGCGGTGGGCGCAGTTGCAGCGGCGGCTCGACGCGGAGACGCTCGCTGCCGTGTGAGTCGCCGTGCGGTGCGCCGGCCTTCATCATCACGGAGGCACGGAGCACTGCCTGAGGGCCACGGAGGACTGCAACTGTGTGGAGAAACGGCGCGCGCCACCCAAACATGTGCGTGGCGCGACGTCTTTGACCCCAGTCTTTGCAGCTCTCCGTGGCCCTCTGGCAGTGCTCCGTGCCTCCGTGGTGAAAGAGCCCAGGTGGCGCACCGCACCGATCGGCCGGCGGCAGGGTTGGACGATGCAAGCCCGACTTTACCTTATACGGGGATGGCAACTTCCCTGTCGCCGTCCTGCGGCTCCAGAAGGTATTCTCCAAGGCAGTCGCAAACCGTGTCCCCGTCACCATCGTGCTCTTCGGAGCTCTTCATACACAGGAAGCGGACCACATGACCGCCATACCCCCGCGCGACGCGCGCTCACTCAGCCAGTTGAAGAACCTCGCCGGCAAGGCCTACGTGGCCGCCATCATGGAAAAGGTGGTCGCGCAGAATCCGGCCGAGCCTGAGTTCCATCAGGCGGTGCATGAGGTCGTCGACTCGCTGAGCCTCGTGCTCGACCAGCATCCGGAGTACAAGGCCGCGCACATCATGGAGCGGATGATCGAGCCCGAGCGCGTGATCCTGTTCCGCGTGCCGTGGGTGGACGATCACGGCGAGATCCAGATCAACCGCGGCTTCCGCATCGAGATGAACAGCGCGATCGGCCCGTACAAGGGCGGCCTGCGCTTCCACCCGTCGGTGAACCTCGGCATCCTGAAGTTCCTCGCCTTCGAGCAGGTGTTCAAGAACTCGCTCACCACGCTCCCGATGGGCGGCGGCAAGGGCGGCAGCGACTTCGACCCGAAGGGGAAGAGCGACACCGAGGTGATGCACTTCTGCCAGAGCTTCATGACGGAGCTCTTCCGCCACATCGGCGCCAACACCGACGTGCCCGCCGGCGACATTGGCGTGGGTGGCCGCGAGATCGGCTTCCTGTTCGGGCAGTACAAGCGGCTGAAGAACGAGTTCACCGGCGTGCTGACGGGGAAGGGGCTCAACTGGGGCGGCTCGCTCATTCGTCCAGAGGCCACGGGCTTCGGCGCCGTCTACTTCGCGCAGGAGATGCTCGCGTCGAAGGGGACGGATTTCCAGGGCAAGCTCGTGGCCGTGTCGGGCTTCGGCAACGTGGCGTGGGGCGCCGTGAAGAAAGTGGGAGACCTGGGCGGCAAGGTGGTCACGATCTCGGGTCCCGACGGCTTCGTGCACGATCCCGACGGCATCGCCGGCGAGAAGTGGGAGTTCATGCTCAAGCTGCGCGCGTCGGGCCAGGACGTGGTGGCGCCGTACGCGGACAAGTTCAAGGGCGCGAAGTTCCACGCCGGCAAGCGTCCGTGGGGCGTCAAGGTGGACGTGGCGCTCCCCTGCGCGACACAGAACGAACTCGACGGCAACGACGCGGCGGAGCTGGTGAAGAACGGATGCCTCGCGGTGGTGGAGGGCGCCAACATGCCGAGCACGCCGGAGGCGGTGGAGGCATTCCAGAAGCACGGCGTGATGTTCGCGCCGGGCAAGGCGGCGAACGCCGGCGGCGTGGCCGTGTCGGGGCTCGAGATGTCGCAGAACAGCATGCGCTACAACTGGTCGCGCGAGGAAGTGGATGCCAAGCTGCACGGGATCATGAAGAGCATCTACAAGGCGTCGAGCGAGGCCGCCGCGGCCTATGGCTCGCCGGGCAACCTGGTGAACGGCGCGAACATCGCCGGCTTCCTCAAGGTGGCCAACGCGATGATGGATCAGGGCGCGGTGTAACGGCCGGCGGTTCCTGGCGGTAGACGAGCGCGGGGTGGGCGGGTGCCACTCCGCGCTCTTACATTTGGGGGTCATCGGCCATCCGCCATCGGCCATCGGCCATCTGTGGCGGGGCGGCCGATGGCTGATGGCGGATGGCCGATGGCGGATGGGAAAACCGTGATTGCGGAGGGCGCGTGGCTGAGCGAGTGCCGGTGACGAAACTGGACGATGCGCTGCCGAGCGAATTGTTCCAGGACCTGATGCCGTACCGCGTGCAGGATATCCTGCTCGTGTCGAGCCTGTACGACGCGTTCACGCTGCAGGAAGACGGCCGGCTGAACGAACTCGTGATGCGCGAGTTCATCGACCTCGATACGCATCACACGCCGCACATCACCCACGTCTCCAGCGGCGCCGAGGCAATCACCAAGGCCAAGGCGCAGCGCCAGTTCAACCTCGTCATCACGACCATCAATCCGGGCGACATGGACGCCACGGAACTGGCGCGCCGGCTGGCCGAGGCGGGGCTGGACGTGCCGGTGCTCGTGCTGGCCTACGACCACCGCGAGTTCAAGGACTTCGAGTCGCGCGCGGACCTGTCGCTCATCGACCGCTGCTTCATGTGGCAGGGCGATGCACGCATCCTGCTGGCGATGGTCAACTACGTGGAGGACCAGCGCAACGTCGCGCACGACACGGCGACCACGGGCGTGCGCGTCGTCCTCCTCGTCGAGGACAGCATGCGGTTCTACTCGTCGCTGCTGCCAAAGGTCTACACCGAGATCATCCGGCAGTCGGCGAATGCGCTGGGGGAGGGGAGCAACCTCTCGCACAAGCTCGTCCGCCTGCGGGCGCGTCCCAAGATCCTGCTCTGCACCTCCTACGAAGAGGCGTGGGCGCAGTGGTCGCGCTATCGCGAACATGTGCTGGGCGTGATCACCGACGTGGAATTCCCGCGAGACGGGACGCTGGCGCGCGACGCGGGGTTCGCGTTCGCGCGCGCCGTTCGCGTGGAGGCGCCGGACGTGCCGATCCTCATGCAGTCGGGGCGCGCCGATTACCAGGAGCGGGCGACAAGCGAGGGACTGCCCTTCGTGCTGAAGGGATCGCCCACGATGCTGCACGAACTGCACGGCTTCATCGTCGAGCACTTTGCATTTGGCGATTTCGTCTTCCGCCTCGCCGACGGCCGCGAAGTGGGGCGCGCGGAGGACCTGCGCGACCTCGAGGTGAAGGTGGCCACCGTCCCGGCCGAAAGTCTCGTCTACCACGGTGAGCGCCACCACTTCTCCACGTGGCTGGCGGCGCGCGCCGAGTTCGACCTCGCCCAGCGCCTGCGGGCGCGCCGGGTGTCGGACTATACGTCGCCCGAGGACCTGCGCACCAAGCTCATCGCCGCCATCGCCGAATATCGCGACGACCAGTCACAGCTCCAGGTGGGCGACTTCGATCGCGAGGTGTTCGACGCCTCGGTCCCGTTCTTCGCGCGCATCGGCGGCGGCTCGATTGGCGGCAAGGCGCGCGGCCTCGCGTTCGTGCGGCGCCTTGTGGGACTGCACGGCGTCCATCGCAAGTTCGAGGGCGTGCGCGTGGGCGTACCGCCGGCGGTCGTGCTTGGCACGGACGTCTTCGACCGGTTCCTGGCCGACAACGACCTGCTGGAGATCGCCATCCACGGCTCGGATGACGACGAACTGTTGCGCCGGTTCCTCACGGCGCGGCTCCCCGACGAGATCCTCGCCGACCTTGACGCCTTCCTGCGGCAGGTGCGCTGGCCGCTGGCCGTGCGCTCGTCGAGCCTGCTGGAGGACTCGCAGTACCAGCCGTTCACGGGCGTCTACGACACGTTCATGCTGCCGAACCGGCATCCCGACCACGACGAGCGGCTCGCGCGGCTGGTCGAGGCGGTGAAGCGCGTGTATGCGTCGACCTTTACGCGCAACGCCAAGGCCTACCTCCGGGCCACGCCGTACCGCCTGGAGGAAGAGAAGATGGCGGTCATCATCCAGCGCGTCGTCGGCGCGGAGCACGGGCCGCGCTTTTACCCGGATTTCTCGGGCGTGGCGCGCTCGTACAATTTCTATCCGGCGGCGCCGCTTCGCGCCGAGGATGGCGTCGCCGCCGTCGCGCTCGGCCTCGGCCGGGCGGTGGTGGAAGGCGGGCGCGTCCTGACGTTCTGCCCGCGCGCGCCGCGCAACATCATCCAGTTCTCGTCCGTCAGCGACATCCTGGCGAACTCGCAGCGGAATTTCTGGGCGGTGGACTTTACGGCGGGCACGGGCACCGGCACCGGCACGAGTGCGGACGAGGGGCTGCGCGAGCGCAACTACGAACTCGAGGTGGCTGAGGAAGACGGAACGCTGCGCGCGCTCGGCTCGACGTACTCGGCGGAGAACGATGTCATCTACGACGGACTCTCGCGGCCCGGTGTGCGGCTGGTGAGCTTCGCGCCGATCCTCAAGCACGGGTTGTTCCCCCTGGCGCCGCTCGTGACGGACCTGCTCGAGATCGGCGCCGGCGGCATGAACCGCGCGTGCGAGATCGAGTTTGCGGTCCGCCTCTCCCAGGGTCCCGGGGAGCCGCACGAGTTCGGCTTCCTCCAGCTGCGGCCGCTGGTGCTGTCGCGCGAGATGCACGATCTCGATGTGTCGAACGTCGATGCCGCCACGGTGCTGTGCCGCAGCCCGCGCGTGCTGGGCGACGGCATCATCGACAACCTGCGGCATGCCGTGGTGGTGGACTTCCATCGCTTCGACCGGGCGCAGACCCGCGACGCGGCCCGCAGCATCGCCCGCTTCAACGCGACGCTCGTGGATCGCGGCGAGCCGTACCTGCTCGTTGGCGTGGGGCGGTGGGGATCGGCCGATCCGTGGCTGGGCATTCCGGTGCGATGGGACGAGATCTCCGGGGCGCGAGTGATCGTCGAGGCCGGATTCCGCGACTTCCGCGTGGCGCCGTCGCAAGGAAGCCATTTCTTCCAGAACCTCGTGTCGTTTCAGGTGGGGTACTTCACGACGAACCCCGAGTTTGGCGACGGGTTCGTGGACTGGGAGTGGCTGGCCGCGCAGCCGGCGGTCGCCGAGGACGGCCACGTGCGGCTGCTCGAGTTCGAGAAGCCGCTCGGCGTTCGGATGAATGGCCGCACGAGTGAAGGGGTCATTCTCAAGCCCACGTAGGCCGGCACGCCGACCAACGGGCGCTGCGCGCGGCGTTTGATTTCGCGATCCTCGTCACCCAGGATCAGCGCGATGTGCGCCAGTTCTGCCCGGTAAGCGGGGGGGCGGGGGCGCGAGTCTTGGATTCGCGCCCCGACTTCTTCGCTCTCCGATATCTTTCGTGCCATGTCTGCCCTCAACGCTCCCTTTGCGCCGCTGGGTGACGCGGCGAGTCTTGAACTCACTCCCGCGCAGATGCGTGCGATGGGACAGGCCGTGGTCGAGCGCGCCGTCGCGCACCTGGCGTCACTCGACCGCCAGCCGAGCCGCGGCGACATTGACGCCGCCGAGCTGTGCCGCGCGCTGCGCGAGCCGCTGCCTGAGCACGGAATGGCGCTCGATCCACTGCTGGATCAGCTCTTCGACGAGCTGATTCCGCGGTCCTTCACGACGCCGGGTCCCGGCTACCTGGCGTACATCCCGGGAGGCGGCGTGTATCCGGCCGCGCTCGCCGACTACATCGCCGACACGACGAACCGGTACACCGGCGTCTGGCAAGCGTCGCCGGCGCTCGTGCAGCTCGAGGCCAACGTCCTGGAATGGCTCCGCGACTGGATGGGCTTTCCGCCGGGGGCCAGCGGACTGCTGACGAGCGGCGGCTCGATGGCGACGCTCAACGCCATCCTGTGCGCGCGCGAACGGCACCTGGGGCCGGAGATCCGCGGCGGAACGCTGTACACCTCGGACCAGGGGCACCACTGCATCGAGAAGGCGGCGAAGCTCGCCGGCATCTTTCACGACCGCGTGAGAATCATTCCCAGCGACGGCCAGTTCCGCATGCGCGTCGACGCGCTGGCGTCTGCAATCGCCGCCGACCGCACGGCCGGGCTGCAGCCTTTCATGGTGGCGTCGTCGGCCGGGACCACGAATACCGGCGCCGTCGATCCGCTGGATGCCGTGGCCGACCTGTGCGCGCGCGAAGGACTGTGGCATCACGTCGACGGCGCGTACGGCGCGTTCTTCCATGCGGTGCCGGAACTCCGGCCGCTGCTCGCGGGCCTGCCGCGCGCCGACTCGCTCACGCTCGATCCGCACAAGGGGATGTTCCTGCCATACGGCACCGGGGCGCTGCTGGTGCGCGATGGCGAGGCCCTGCGCGCCGTCCACGCGGCGACGGCGGGGTACCTGCCGGCCCAACAGTCGGAGTTCTACGACCCGAGCCAGTACGGTCCCGAGTTGTCGCGCGGCTTCCCCGGCCTCCGCGTCTGGATGGCGCTCAAGCTGTACGGCGCGGCCCGATATCGCGCCGCGATCGCCGAGAAGCGGACGCTGGCCGTCTGGGCGGCGGAACAGGTGGCGAGGATTCCGGGTATCGTGATGGACGCGTGGCCGCAGCTGTCGCTGTTCGCCTTCCACCTCGAGGGGCCGCGGCTGCGCACGCTGGAGGCGCGCAATGCGGCGACGGCGGCACTGATGGAGCGCGTGACGGCCCGCGGACGGGTGATGCTGACCGGATGCACGGTGGATGGCAAACACTTGGCGCGCATCTGCGTCCTGAGCTTCCGGACGCGCCTGGCGGAAATGGAGGCCTGTGTGAGCCAGATCACGGAAGAAGCGCGCGACCTGGTGGCATAGAGGACGGGTCCTGGCGCCGGATCGATCACTGTGGTGACACGACGGACCGTCAGCAGGTAATATCTCAGTTGTAGGATTGTCAGTAGTGAAGAAGTGTACCTTACCCCCCGGAGGTCACATGTTCGCGACGTTGCGGAGTCGTGCAGCACTTGCTGGTCTGGTTCTACTCGCCGCCTGCGGCGGCGGTGGTGGCGGCTACAACTCGCCGACCGCGCCGTACTCCCCGTCACCGTCCCCGACGCCGGCTCCGACCGCGCCGGCCGCGAATGAGGTCATCGCGACGACCTCCAACACCTTCACGCCGGGCACGCTCACCGTGTCGAAGGGCACGACGGTCACCTTCACGTTCCAGTCCACCACGCACAACGTGATCTTCGCGAACGTGGCCGGCGCGCCGGCGAACATCGGGAACACGTCCAATAGCGGGGTCCAGCGCGTGTTCTCCACCGCCGGCACCTTTGGCTACGACTGCAGCCTGCACTCGGGCATGGTCGGCACGGTGGTCGTGAACTGACGTTCGCCGCTACTTTGCGCTCCATCCCTTCGCGCGGAGCAGCGCCTGGCGCCAGCCGACGGCGAGGGCCTTTCTCGCCGCCGGCGTGATGGCTGGTGCGAAGCGACGGTCCGCCTGCCACTGGCGCGCGATGTCCGCTCGGTCCTTCCAGTAGCCTACGGCGAGCCCCGCCAGGTAGGCGGCGCCGAGCGCGGTCGTCTCGGCGACGACGGGCCGGACGACGGGAACGCCGAGCAGGTCGGCCTGCATCTGCATGAGCAGGTTGTTGGCGCACGCGCCGCCATCCACGCGCAGCTCGCGCAGGCGGATGCCGCCGTCCGCCTGCATGGCGTGCAGCACGTCCATCACCTGCAGGGCGATCCCTTCGAGCGCCGCACGCGCGATGTGCGCGCGCGTCGTCCCGCGGGTGAGGCCGACGATCACGCCGCGTGCGTACGGATCCCAGTGCGGCGCGCCAAGCCCGGTGAACGCCGGCACGAAATACACGCCGTTCGTCGTGGAGACCGAGGCCGCGAGCGGCTCCACCTCGGCGGCCGATCGAATGATGCCGAGTCCGTCGCGCAGCCATTGGACGACGGCGCCGGCGATGAAGATGCTTCCCTCGAGCGCATACTCGGTGCGTCGGCCGAGGCGCCAGGCGACGGTGGTGAGCAGCCGGTTCTTGGACGCGATGGGTGTGGTGCCGGTGTGCATCAGCATGAAGCAGCCGGTGCCGTACGTGTTCTTCACCATGCCGGGCTTCGTGCAGACCTGTCCGAAGAGCGCCGCCTGCTGATCGCCCGCGATCCCCGCGACCGGAATGGAGCCGCCGAGGAGCGCCGTGTGGCCGTAGACCTCGCTCGACGAGCGCACCTCGGGGAGCATGGACCGAGGGACGCCGAAGAGCCGCAGCAGTTCGTCGTCCCAGTCACCCGTGCGGATGTCGTAGAGCATCGTGCGCGATGCGTTGCTCGCATCGGTCACGTGCACGGCGCCGCCGGTGAGTTTCCAGACGAGCCATGAGTCCACGGTGCCGAACGCGAGCTTGCCCGCCTTCGCCCGGGCCTGCGCGCCCGGCACGTGCTTGAGGATCCACTGCACCTTGGTGGCCGAGAAGTAGGCGTCGACGACGAGCCCGGTCTTTCGGCGGATTATCCGGTCGAGGCGTCGCTGGCGGATGGCGTCGCACATCGGCGCCGTCCGGCGATCCTGCCAGACGATGGCGTTGGCGACCGGCTGTCCCGTCTCGCGGTCCCAGACGATGGTCGTCTCGCGCTGGTTCGTGATGCCGATGGCGGCGATGTTCGACGCGCTGGCGTTGGCCTTCTGCATCACCTCCGCCGCGACGCCAAGCTGCGTTGCCCAGATGTCGGACGGATCGTGCTCCACCCAGCCCGGCTTCGGGAAGAGCTGCGGGAACTCCTTTTGCGCGACGGCGACGACGGCGCCGGCGTGGTCGAAGAGAATGGCGCGGGAGGAGGTGGTGCCTTGGTCTAATGAGAGAATCATTGGGGCAGAAGACGACAGAATAGGACAGAGTACGACAGAGTACGACAGAGTACGACAGAATGCGGCGGCGCGGGATGGGGCGCGCGTCAGAAGGTGTCCGACACGGCTGGCAGAACTTATCACGCTTTTCCGGTCGGGGAGGGCGGTGCTTGCCGGAGACGGGTCCGGGGGCCAGCATTCCTCTTCCGCCGTGACAGATCCGCGATCCCCCAAACGTCTGCCGGGTTCCGAGCCATGCGCGCACTCCTCGCCCTCGTCGTCCTCTTCAGCGTCCTTTCCGCAGGCGCCCAGCAGCCGAAGCGTGCGGATCGGGCTCCCGGCATCATCGCGTCGATTGACGCCCGGGCGGCGCACTACTCGGACGTGGCGCACCAGATCTGGGGGTTTGCCGAGGTCGGCTACCAGGAAGTGAAGAGCAGCGCGTTGCTGCAGCGCGAACTGACGGCGGCGGGCTTTGCGGTAAAGCCCGGCATTGACGGAATGCCGACCGCGTTCACGGCGGAGTTCGGCCGCGGCAAGCCGGTGATCGCGGTGCTCGGCGAGTTCGATGCGCTGCCTGGCCTCTCGCAGGACACGATACCGGAGCCGCATCCGCTGGCCGCGGGGGCGCCGGGGCACGGCTGCGGACACCATCTGTTCGGCACGGCATCGGCCGCCGCCGCGATCGCAGTGAAGGAGTGGATGGTGGCCAACCAGGTGGCCGGGACGCTGCGCTTCTACGGCACGCCCGCCGAGGAGGGGGGCGCGGGCAAGGTGTACATGGTGCGTGACGGGCTTTTCGACGACGTCGATGTCGCCATCGCCTGGCATCCGGATGACCGGAACAACGTGACGGCGACGAGCTCGCTGGCGAACATCTCGGGCAAGTTCCGATTCCGCGGCGTCAGCGCGCATGCGGCCGCGTCGCCGGAGCTGGGCCGGTCGGCGCTGGACGCGGTGGAGGTGATGGACGTCATGACCAACTTCATGCGCGAGCATATCCCGTCGGACGCTCGCATCCACTACGTCATCACCAATGGCGGCCGCGCGCCGAACGTCGTCCCCGATTTCGCCGAGGTCTATTACGTGGTGCGGCACCCGGACATTCGCGTCGTGGACCAGATATGGGCGCGCGTGCTGGACGCGGCGAAGGGCGCCGCCCTCGGCACCGGTACCACGCACGAGGTGGTGGTGACTGGCGCGGTCTACAACCTTCTGATCAACAAGACGCTCGCCAAGGTGCAGCAGCAGTCGCTCGAGCGCGTGGGCGGATACTCCTACTCCGCCGACGAGCGCGCCTGGGCGGAACGGCTGCAGCAAACGCTGCCGGGTTCGGCGGTGCCGCTGGAAGCGGTGCAGCGGATCCAGCCGCTGGACTTCACGCCGGCCGCGTTTGCCGGCTCGACCGATGTCGGCGACGTGAGCTGGCGCGTGCCGACGGTGCAGATGGGCGCGGCGACGTGGGTGCCCGGCACACCGGCGCACTCGTGGCAGGCGGTCGCCGCCGGCGGCATGTCCATCGGCAGCAAAGGGATGATGGTCGCGGCCAAGACGATGGCGCTCACCGCCGCGGAGCTGTTCTCCAGTCCGGCGACGGTGACCGCGGCGCGTGCCGAGTTCGAGCAGGCGCGCGGCCCGAACTTCCGGTACGCGACGCGACTCGGCACGCAGAAACCGGCGCTCGACTACCGCAAGTAGGGAGGGCGCTCCTCGCGTTCGTCGTCGGCCAGATGAAGGCTGAGCGGAAAGAAGACCGCCCGGCGCACACCCGGATATGCCACGCCCCATCCGCGGGCGTCATGCCAGAGAATGCGGTTCAGGCGATCTGTAGGCGCGGCATCCGGGTCCGAGAAGTTCATGCGCGCGCTGGCCAGCGCGGCGGCGCGCCGCTCCTTCGCAAAAGGTCCGGTGATCGCGCCAACCTTCACGTTGACCTCATCCAGTCGCTGCCGCGGGGTGAGCGCCTTGAATGGCGTGAAGTCCGGCGTCTCGTTGGGACCGATGAAGCTCGCGCGCATGTCGGTCGCGACGAGGTCGAACATCGACAGCGCGGGCAGGCCAAGCATGAGCTCGATGGTCTTCACCATCGACGGCTGGCTGTAGAACGTGCTGTCCACGATGCCGCGCCGCGCATAAGGGCTCGCGACGAGCGCCACCGTGCGATGCCCGTCGATGTGGTCCACCGCATCCTGGGCGTCGTCCTCGACGACGAGGATCGCCATCTTGGGCCAGAACGATGAGTGACTGAGCCCCTCGACAATGTTGCCCAGCGCGAGATCGTTGTCGGCGACGCAGGCCTTGGGGACGCACCATCCTTCGCTCGTCCCCATCGTGTGGTCGTTCGGGAGAATGACCATCACGAGGTGCGGCATGGACCGGGCCGCCTCCCACTGCTTCAGGTGATCGAGGATGATCTCGGCCTTGGCCACATCGGGCACGCCCATGGACCACCCCGGATATTCGCGCACGAGCACGCGGTCGAGCGAAGGAATCTCGCTGCGGGTGTTGTAGAGCGCGGCGAACCGCCTGCGGAAATGTCCGGCGGGGAGCGAGGCGCGGTTCATCCAGTCGGCGAGGACGTCGCGCGCCACGGCGGACTTCTCGTTGCGCGGCGAGGGGGCGTACTCTCCGAAGATCGTCACCGATTTCTTCATTCGCTGCGCCGCTTCCCACAGGAAGCCGCCGCTGGAGTAGGTCAGTGGATCTTCGCCCTCGCTCGGGTAGCTGCGACCGTAATAGAGTGGCCAGTACGGATAGTCGGTTTCATTGGCCTGCGTGAGCCACTGGTGCCCGTCGGCGCTGTTGCCGCCGCTCGCGAAAAAGTGATCGAGCGTCACGAACTGCTCGGCAAGCGCATGCGTATTGGGCGTCACGTCGCGTCCGTACAGCACAAGTGACGGGTCACCGGCGCCGCGGCCCAGCGCGCCGAGCACCTGATCGTACGTGCGGTTCTCACGGATGATGAAGACGACGTGCTCGATGGGGCTCGGCTCGCCAGGACGTTCGGGGACCGCGCGCGCGGTGGCGTTGCGACGGGGCGTGAGCGTGCGCGCCGTGTCGCGCGCCAGCGTGAGCCGGTTGTTCTGCGCGACGCTGGTGCTGTACGCGGCCAGCTGCGCCGGGGACGGGACGGCGATCACGTTCACCGAGCCGCGATTGGCATGCACGTAGCTGCCGCGCGCTCCCGGATGTCCCGACGTCTGACCCTGTCCGGAGCCGACGCCGAGCAGTGTCCCCACGGCGATGGTGCCGCCGTCCGGACTGACATCAATGGACGTGGGATACCATCCGGTCGGAATGAGCCCGAGCAGCGTGGCGGCGGGAGTGCCCGCGCTGACGTCGAGCATCGCGACGGCGTTGATGCCGCCCAGCGTGACGAAGAGGGTGCGTCCGTCGGGGGCGAGCGCCACGGCGGTGGGGGCGAAGCCGATGAGGCGCTCGTGGAACGGCGCGATGGCGATGGCGCCGAGTCGGCGCGCGGTGCGCGTGTCAATGAGCGTGACGTCGTCGGAGTTGCCATTGGCGACGTAAAGCAGGCCGCGTCCCTGGTCCCAGGCGAGGCCCGTCGGATGCAGCCCCGCCTCGACCGTGGCGGTCACCTGTCGCGTGGCAAGATCGACGCGCGCCACGCTGCCTCGCTCGGCGATGCCGCGGGCATCCACCCGCACGCGTTCGGCACGCGGATCGCAGCACTGGGCGGCGGCGCGGCTGCGGCTGGTCGGCTTCGGTCCGCCGAAGACGCTGACCCACGCCGTGCCGCCGTCGTCGCTGGTGACGCTGGCGACCGGGAGCACGCCCAGGGGGACGCCGCCCAGCGATGCGCCGTCGTCGGCGTCGAAGATGGCGAGATGATCGTTGGCGGGAAGCGGCACGACCAAGGGGCGATGGCCGGTGGCATTCGGGCGCTTGGCCACCGAAGGCGAGCCGGCGAGGTAGTCGCCAATCGAGTCGGAGCGAAACGCAAGGGCGGCGCGGGGCGGCGCGCCTGGCGCCACGGACGGTTCGCCGCCGAGCGCGAAGGCGCGGACCTGGGCGATGACGCGGGCGCCGGGTTTCTCCTTCTCACCCGGCAGCCGGTTGGGGGCCGGGAGGCGCCCGATGCTCGTGACGTAGGCGCGATTCGTGGACGGGTCGAAGGCCACGCCCTGCACGCCGGCGCGACCGTCGTACGGGGCATGCGCGATGACGCGGTTGTCGGTCCAGTTCAGGCGGTAGGCGCCGCCCGGTGCGCCCACCCAGATCTCCGAAGCCGTGGCGCCAAAGCGGACGCCGCCCACGCGCCCCGTGAAGACCGACTGCACGCCGGCGGGGGAAACCCGCTGGTCGGTGGCGATGACACCGCTGTCGGGGACGACGCGGCGGGGAAGCGGCGGCACGGCCGCGCGAGCCTGCAGGGCGATGGCGAGCGGGATTAGCATGATGCTGAATTGGCGGTGCGCCCGCGCGTTGGGGAAGTGCTGTTGCCGCGGCCCTCGCTTGCGACGAGAATTACCGCATGCACACCTCCCAATTCGCGTACGCGCTCGCCCTCGTGTCCCTCATCACGGCGTGCGGTGGTGAGGCCGGCCGCGGCGTGGCCCGCGGTGGGTCGTCGGAAACGGCGGCGCTCGACACCATGCGCATGGCGGCGCCTGACACGACCACACTCGGCCACGATCCACTATCGCGCTCAATCCGCCGCGGACTCGCGCTGGTGCGGGCGGCGCGCGATTCGCTGCCGGGGCACGTGGGCAGCCAGCTGCGCTGCGTGTCGTGTCATCTGGAGGATGGACGCCGTGCGTACGCGATGTCGTGGGTCGGCGTCTACGGTCGCTTCCCGCAGTACCGGTCGCGCTCGGGGCGGGTGGCGGGGCTCGAGGAGCGCATCAACGACTGCTTCAGCCGGAGCCTGAACGGCCGGCCGCTCCCGCTGGACGGCGATGACCTGCGCGACATCACCTCGTACCTCTCGTGGCTGTCGCGCGGCACGCCGTCGGGCGCTCGTCTCCGTGGCAGCGGCATCGACTCTTTGGCGCCACTCGTCCCCGACACGGCACGCGGCGCGCTGGTGTATGCGCAGCACTGCGTGCGCTGCCACGCTGCGGACGGCGGCGGGATGCTGGGACGTGGACTGGCGAATGCCGGGCCGCCCCTCTGGGGGCCGGGCTCCTTCAACATTGGCTCGGGGATGGCGCGGGTGCGCGTGATGGCGGCATTTGTGCACCGCCAGATGCCGTTCGACCAGCGGGGGACGCTTACGCCGCCGGACGCCTTCGCCGTGGCGGCGTACGTCGTCTCGAAACCGCGACCCGATTTCCCGGGAAAAGAACTCGACTGGCCCAACGGCGATCCGCCCGTGGACGTCGCCTATCGGACGACCGCGCGCCGACCCGCCGCCAGACCTTGAATGCCCCGCGCGTCGTCGGCCGGCGATGCGTGCATTCGTGGCTCGGGTGGTCTGGTGCGAGGGCTGGCACACGGACAGAATTCGGTATCCTCCACTGAACTCGAGGTCAGGTAATGCATCAGGATGTGCATCCGGTGAACACCGCGAAGGGTCGGGCACTGTCGCGGTTGGGGCTCGCGGTGACGATCGCCATCGCCGCCGCGTGCGGCGGTTCGGGTGAACAGGCGGCCACGACGGTCGCGGCGGCGCCCGACACCATTCTGCGCGCGCCCGCCGAGTCGCTGCTCACGCAGGATTCGGCGTCCGTGTCCATTCGCCGCGGTCTCGCGCTGCTTGTGGCCACGCGTGATTCGCTGCCGTCGCACGTCGGGAACGACCTGCACTGCACCTCCTGCCACCTGAACAAGGGACGGAAGCCGTTTGGCAATCCCTGGGTGGGCGTGGCGAACCGCTATCCGGCCGAGTGGGCGCGCACCGGCACGACGGTGACGCTCGAGGATCGCATCAACGACTGCTTCCGCCGCGGCCTGAATGGCAAGCCGCTCACGGCGGGGAGCGCGGAGATGCGCGACATCGTGGCGTACATGACGTGGCTGTCGAAGGAGCTGCCGAAGGGAGCGCACAAGGGATTGGGGGTCGACTCGATCCCGCTCATCGCTCCCGACACGGTGCGCGGCAAGACGCAGTTCGCGATGTACTGCTCGCGCTGCCACGGGGCCGACGGCCAGGGTGGCAAGAACCTGGGCGTCGAGCACCCCGGACCGCCACTCTGGGGGCCGCGCTCGTGGACGATCGGATCGGGGATGGGACACCAGCGCATCATCGCCGCGTTCGTCCATCACCACATGCCGTTCGATGCGCCGGGGTTCGTGGCCGATTCGATCGCGAACGACGTGGCCGGGTTCATCCTGTCGCGTCCGCGGCCGGACTTCCCGGGGAAGGAACTCGATTGGCCGAAGGGTGGGGCGCCGGACGACCTGCCGTACAGGGTGAAATCGCAAGCGGCCGCGGCCGCGGCCAAGCAGTAGCCGACGCTCGCTGTCGGCCAGCGCGCCCTGTGCTCGTGCACGGGGCGTGCCGCATTGCACGGGGTGCCGTTCCTGTTGTCGCGCACCGCCGCGCCCTATCTTGAAAGGATGATGGCTCGAAACTTCAGCTCGATGACCCGATGACCGCCAAGCGACCGGGAGGCGCACGCCGCGGGCGTTCGCGCCGCGGCAAGGGTGGCGGCGCCTACGCGCCAGCGCCGAAAGTGACGCTCACCTCGCACCCGACGGGACGCGCGGCGTACAGTGACACGCGGGAGTGGCTGCTCGAACAGCACGGCCCCGTCTGCGCGTACTGCGAAAGCGTGATTCCCGTGCGCTCGGTGACGCTGGACCACGTGACACCGCGGCGCGGACAGACCGCCTACGACCGGCGCGACAACCTGGTGCTCTGCTGCAAGGCGTGCAACGCGGCCAAGAAGGACCAGGCGATTCTCGCCTTCCTGCTCGGCAACCGAAAGCGCGTGGTCGCGCTCTACAAGTACGGACAGCATCTCAGCCATCAGCTGGTCGAGATGGTGAAGGACCTGCTCCCGCCCGCCGAGCGTCCGCCGCTGCCCACGATTCCGCACGCCAAGCGCGTGCGCCGCAAGACCGCCGCTGAGGTCTTTGGCGATGCAGGAACGGGCGCGTCGCCGTATCTGGACGACGCCCCAATGGCGCACGCGGTGCATCGCGCAACGCCGCAACCGACGCATCGCGTCACGGCGGCCCCGCCGGTGCACACCGATGCGCCAGCGGCGAAAGCTCCGGCCGCGGCGGCGCCCAAGAAGAAGCGCAGCCGCCGCGGCGGCCGGGGGCGCACCAAGAAGGCGTAGCCGCGCGCACTCGAGGGAGTACGCCTTCGGTGCGATGGTTCCCGACAGGATTGAGGGCTACTCATTCGGGACAGCGCCACGTCCCGAATCCCGGAGGGGTTCTCATGTCCAGCAACAGGATCTTCAGTGCGGCGATCGCCGCAGTACTTCTCGCCTCGCCCCTCGCGGCGCAGCGCGTGACCGATGCACCGCAGGCGGCGCTCCTGACGCCGTCTGCGATGCAGGCGGCGCTCGAGGTCGCCCCGGCCCAGGCCGCAGCTCCGGCCGCCGCGATGTCGCTGGCCTCGACCCAGTCGAATGCCGCGGTCGGTGTGCGTGCGATCACGATGGCCACGCCGTTCGCCCCGGTCCCCGTGCCGCGCGCGTACGGCCGCAGCCCGGCGCTGATGATCGTTGGCGGCGTGATGCTGCTGACCGGCGCCGTGATCGGCGGGGATTCGGGCACCATCGTCATGCTGGGCGGCGCCGGGATCGGGCTGTTCGGCCTGTGGAACTACCTGCGCTAGTCATTGGCAGGGAAAAGGGGCGTCGCGCTTCCATGAGCGCGGCGCCTCTTTCATTAATGTCCCAGCAGTTCGCCCACG
Source organism: Gemmatimonadaceae bacterium (assembly GCA_036504815.1). Lineage (NCBI taxonomy): Bacteria > Pseudomonadati > Gemmatimonadota > Gemmatimonadia > Gemmatimonadales > Gemmatimonadaceae > Gemmatimonadaceae bacterium. Next base: position 25,319 of record DASXUN010000006.1, read on the forward strand.
TGCGCCAGCGACGGGACGTGATCGCACACCAGCTTGACGCACACGGTGAGCGGGACGGCGAGCACCGCGCCGGGAATGCTCCACATCCAGCCGAAGAACAGCAGGCCAAGAAAGATGGCGACCGTGTTCACCGGCAAGTGACGCCCGAGCAGCGAGGGCGTGACGAAGTTCGTCTCGATCATATGGATGACGTAGAACGCGGCGGGGGCAAGGAACGCCCGCGCCGGCGCGTCGACGCTGGCGAGCGCCGCGAGGGCGATGATCGTGGCAGTGACGATGGGACCGAGGTACGGCACGAAGTTCAGCACGGCGGCGACCGTGCCCCACAGCAGCGGACTGGGAACGCCGACCGCCCAGAGCACGAGCGCCGTGAGGATGCCCACGCCCGTGTTGACGGCCACGACGGTGATGAGGAAGTGCGAGGTGGCCAGCTCAATTTCACCGAGCAGATGCTCCCGGCGCGCCAGTTCATCCTTGCCCGGAAGCAGGCCGGCGAGTTTCCGGCGAACGAGCGGGCCGCTGGCGAGCAGGAAATAGGTCAGGAAGACCACGGCGAGGGCCACGGGCGCGGCGGTGGCGGCCTCGGCGGACACCTTGGCGAAGATCCCGGGCGTGACGACCTGCACCTGTCGTGGCGCATCGGCGGTGGCGGGGCCGGTAGCCTGCTGCATCCGATCAGCCGAGCGTTGCAGCGCGAGCAGCGGCTTGGCGAGCGTCCGCACCTTGGCCTCGAGTTTCGCCATGGTCTGCGGCGCCGAGGAGAGCAAGTCCATGGCGGGGGCGACGAGCGAGGCCGCGACGCCGAGGAAGATGGCCACCGCGCCGAAGACCACGATGGCGGCGGCCAGGCGCCCCGGCACGCGCCGGAGCTGCAGCCAGCGTACGGGCGTCGTGAGCATCAGGGTGAGCAGGACCGCGATCACGACCGGCATCACGAAGGCGCGCCCGAGCCGCAGCGTGGCGATCACCAGCAGCGTGCCGATGACGACCGACATCGTGGCCGGCGCGTGGCGGTCTGCGCGATTCGGGGCCGCGGCGACCGCCTCTGCGCCAGTGGGGGAGGTCACGACGCTCACGAGCGGCTACGCCAGCCCGGGCGGAAGCTCCACGATCTCCAGCCAGTAGCGGCCGAGGACCTGCATGGCGGCGACAAGACCCGTGAAGGTGACGGGCTTGGTGATGTACGAGTTGACGCCAAGCTGGTAGCTGCGGGCGATGTCCTGCGATAGAGACGAGGTGGTGAGCACGACGACTGGGATGTCCCGCAGCGACGGTTCGCTCTTGATGATCTTGAGCGCCTCGCGCCCGTCCATCTTGGGCATGTTGAGGTCGAGCAGGATCAACCCGGGGCGCGGGGCGAGCCCCAACTCCCCGCCGAAGGGGCCGCGTTGATACAGGTAGTTAAGCAGCTGTTCACCATCCTCCACGAACCGGAGGTCGTTGGCGATGTGCGCATCCTCCAGGGCTTGGCGTGTCAGTGTCCGGTCGTCTTCGTCGTCGTCGGCGATGAGGATCGTGACAGGGATCTTGTGCTGATGGAGGCTCATGACATCAATCCAGAGACGTGCTGCGTGACCGGCAGGGTCACCGTGAATGTTGCACCCTGGCCGGCACTGCTCGCCGCGGCAATGGTGCCGCGGTGCCGCTCGACGATCCTCCGGCAGATCGCGAGTCCAATCCCGGAGCCATCGTATTCGCTCCGGCCGTGCAGCCGTTCAAACATGCGGAAGATCCGGTCGGCGTGGTCCTGGTGAAAGCCGATGCCGTTGTCCGCTACGGTGATGATACAGCATTGCGCATCGGGACGCTCGGCGCGGAGACTGACGCGCGACGGCACGTCCGGGCGGCGGTACTTGATGGCGTTCCCCAGGAGGTTCTGAAAGAGCTGTCGCATCTGCAGCGCGTCGGCGTCAATGACGGGGAGTGAGCCGACCTCGACGCGTGTCCCGGCTTCGGCAACCGCAGTCTCGAGGTCGGCCAGGACGTCGCGGGCAACGCCCGACAAGTCGGTGGGGGCAAAGGACTGGATGTGCGTGCTGACCTGCGAGTAGAGGAGCAGGTCGTTGATAAGCGCTCGCATCCGCAGGGCCGCGCCCATCACGCGAGTTAGGTAGCCCGTCGAAGCCTCGTCGAGCGCAGGCCCCGCCGAGAGCTGCAGCCGCTCGCCGAAGGAGAGAATCTTGCGCAGCGGTTCCTGCAGGTCATGCGACGCGACGGAGGCGAACTCGTTGAGCGCGGCGTTGGAGCGCTCGAGCTCGAGGCGCTGCTCCTGGAGCCGCAGCTCGGTGAGGCGGCGCACCGTCACGTCCTCAATGGCGACGAGGATGATGCGGGGCATCTCCACCCCCTGGCGCACCACGCGTGCGTTGAGGCGCATGATCCGCCGGCCGATGCCGGGGAAGACGTGGTCCACGTCGAAATCATTGACGGCGGCGGCAACGGCGAGCTTGTCGCGCAGCAACTCGCGGAGGGCCGGGATGTCCCACTGGCCGTCGCCGAGCGCAAAGAGACTGCGCCCGACGGTGTCGGCGGGCTCCACTTGAAACGAGCTGAAGAAGGCGCGATTGGCCCGTGTGACATGGAACGCCGCGTCGACCACGATGAGGGGTTCGCGCACCGTGTCCATGATGTCGAGCAGAAGTTGCTCGGCAGCGGGAACGTCAGCCAGCGGAGTGCCCCAGGGCAGTCCGGTTGAGCTCTTGAATGGTGACACGGGCACTCCGCCGAAATGAGGATCGCGGTCGAGCGAAGCCGGACCGAATGCGGTGCGGCGCCTATGTCGGACTGTAGGGGACTGTGCCGACGCGTCGCAATCGCTCAATAGAGGTAGGCCGACGGCGCCGCGCGGATCGCGCGCGAGTTCGTCGCGAGCTTGGCATGCTTGATGCTAGGGGGGGGGACGTTGCAATCCGCACGCCCAACGCCAATGTTGAGGGTGGCGCGTGCGCTGATTCTCCCACCCTTGCCGAGCTGCATGACACCGAGTTCTTCGATCACCGTCGCGATCATCGACGACAACCGGCTGGTGCGCGAAGCGCTCACCTCCCTCTTGGGCCGACTCCCGGACCTTCGCGTCGTGGCGGCGGCGACGGCCTCGCCCGCGTTCCTCGCGGAGATGGCGCCGCACGTAGTGCTGCTCGACGTCGGATTGGGCGAAGAGGACTCGCTGGGCGTGGCGACCGCCATCCGCGACGCGGCGCCTGAAGCCCGGGTCGTGGTGATGGACCTGATCCCCGTGAACGGGGAGATCATCGAGTTCGTGAACGCCGGCGTGTGCGGCTTCGTGCTGAAGGACGCGACGTTCGATGAGTTCGTGGCGACGATTCGCGCCGTGGCGGCGGGCGAGAAGGTGCTGCCGCCGCGCCTCACGGAGTCGCTGTTCTCGCAGATCGCGCAGGAAGTGGACAGCCGCGGCCGTGAGCACGTGATGGAAGACGTGCGGATGACGCGGCGCGAGCGCGAGGTGATTGAGCTCATCGGCGAAGGGCTCAGCAACAAGGAGATCGCCCAGCGGCTCAACATCGCGACGCACACCGTCAAGAGTCACGTGCGCAACGTCATGGAGAAACTCGCGCTGCACACGCGCCTTCAGATCGCGGCGTACTCGCATCGGGCGCAGAACTAGCCGGTTGCCGTCCGGCGCGGCGCCGTCGAGGCGCCGCCCCGCCCGTCGTCCTTCGCCGACGTCGCGGCTGGCCCGGCGAGCGCCGACCCCCGTTTAGCGTAGCTCCGCTTTCATCCTTTTGGGCGATGGGTGCGTGCCGTGGTGTCCCGTAGCGTTGGGGGACACCACTCAAGGGAGCGCGCACATGAGAAAGGAAGATCGCGTGATCGCGGCGGCGGCCGCCGCAGCGAAGGTGAAGGCTGGCAAGGTCATCGATGCCACCGCTGGCCTGGCGACCGCGGCGGTGACCAAGGCGGCAGAAGAAGTGCACCGCGCGGGTGAGGCGCTGAATACCGCGAGCCTCAAGCTCGCGGCCTCGGTGGAGGCGCCCACGCCGTCCGTGCCGCAAGCGCTCAAGCTGGTGGACTGACCATGCGCCATCTCTGGCTGGCAGTCGCGGCGCTGGGGTTCGCGCCGATGGTCGTGCAGGGGCAGGACGGCGGCTTCGGCATCAAGGGGGGCCTGTCGTATGGCAACGTCTCGAATGGCGGTGCCCTGCCGGGGTCGGTCACGCAGCGCTCCGGATTCGCGGTGGGCGTCAGCGCGGTGAGCGGCGGGATGATGGGCTTCGGCATCGAGGCGCTGTATGCGCAGCGCGGCGTCACGAGCCATATCGCCGCCGACCGCTGGCACCTCGATTACCTCGACATCCCGGTGTACGTGCGCCTGGCCATGCCGAATACGGTGGTGACGCCATTCGCGTACGTCGGCCCGCAGGCGTCCTTTGAACTCAAGTGCGGCGCGGGGAGCTTCAACTGCCCGGACACCGGACGCCCCAAGGCGATCTTCGCCGGGGTGATCGGCGCGGGCCTGCGACTGCGCCAGCTGCACGGCCTATCCATCGAAGGCCGGTACATCTATGGCCTGACGGACCTCAAGCTCAGCACCGTGTCGTCGTCCAGCAGCTACCAGACGCGCTCGTTCCTGCTGCTCGCCGGCATCGGCTTCTAGCGCCCGGCGGTCCCCCGGAACGAATCCCTCGTCGGCACTGCCATGCCGGCGGGGGATTTGTCGTGCGCAACCACGCAGGGGTTACGCAACGCTAATCCGCGCGGCCTACGCACTCTTTCATCCGTTCGTGCGATGGGTTGGCCATCCCGCGACCCGTACCGTCCAGCATGTGCCAAGGGTTCAGGCGAACCGTTGCGCCCATCACGTCGCTGCCGGCCTACCGGAAGGACGCGGTGTCCACAATCCACGCAAGACGGACGGAGCGAACATGATGCGATCACTGCTGGCAGGTGCAATGGTGCTGGGTCTCGCGGCCTGCGGGAACAGCGCGGCCAAGGATGTGCCGCCGGGCGCCGATGGCGCGGCCGGCGGAACGGCGCGAACGACGGCGAGACGATCGCTGGAGTCGGGCACGCGCGTGGGTGCCACGCTGCAGACGGCACTCTCGTCGCGCACGAACAAGGCGGGCGAGACGGTGCGCGCGGTGGTGAGCGCCAACGTCACGGATTCGCGCGGGCGCGTGGTCATTCCCGCCGGGTCGAACGTGGTGCTGGGCATCGTGCAGCTCGAGCCGGGGAGCGAGCAGATCCGTCCCGAGGGACGCCTGGTGCTCGCGGTGCAGTCGGTGGAGATCGGCGGGGTGACGCACCCGATTTCGGGGACGCTCGCGCCCATCGCGCACCACTTCGAGGGGCGCGGCATCACCAAGGATGAGGCCGCGCGCATCGGCGCGGGGACGGCGGTCGGCGCAGTCGCCGGCCAGGTGATCGGCAAGAACACGAAGAGCACGGTGCTGGGCGGCGCGATTGGCGCCGTGGCGGGCACGGCCGTCGCGGTGCGCTATGCGTACCACGACGTCGTCGTCTCGGCCGGCACGCCGATCAGCTTCACGCTCACGAATGGACTCACACTCGCTGCGAAGTAGGGGACGGCGTCCCATGCTCGCATTCACGCAGGCTGCAGGAGGAGTTGCTATGACGCATCACCTGAAGGACCGTATTCGCCGGGCGTGGTCGCCCATTCGAGGGAACGCGCGGGCCCTGCTGGCCGCGACGCTGGTCGTGGCATTTGCCGCGGCCTGCGACGTGCACGGAATCTCCGATCCCGGCACCCTGGTCAGTATCGCCGTCAGCCCCAACGCGACGTTGATCGTCGGTGGTACGCAACAGATGGTGGCGACGGGCTACGACGCGGCAGGGCGCGTCGTCGCGATCAACCCGACGTGGTCCATCGCCGCGGGCGGGGGCACGGTCGCCGCGGGCGGCCTGTTCACGGCCGGCACCGTGTCCGGCGTGTATGCGAACACTGTCGTCGCTACCGTCGGCTCCATCAAGGGGCAAGCTTCCATGACGGTCACCGCCGGTGCATTGGCGACGATCACGATCGTCCCGAGCCCGGTGACGCTGGCCGTCACCGCGACGCAACAGTTCATCGCGGTCGGCAAGGACGCGTCAGGGAACATCGTCAACATCACCCCGACCTGGTCGGTGGTGGCGAGCGGCGGTTCCATTGATCAGGGCGGCATCTTCAAGGCGGGCAACACCGCGGGCACCTACGCCAACACCGTGCAGGCATCGAACAACACCATTCGCGGGTTCGCGACGGTGATTGTGACCACCGGTCCGCTGGCATCGATCAGCATCACGCCGAACCCTGACACGCTCGTGTCCGGTGCGACGCGACAGTTCATCGCCACCGGCAAGGATGCGGGCGGCAACACCGTGCTCATGGTCCCGACGTGGTCCGTCGTGGCCGCGGGCGGCACCATCGATGGGGGCGGCATCTTCACCGCCGGCCTCGCCCTAGGCACGTACGCCAACACGGTGAAGGCGACGAGCGGCACGCTTTCCGGCACGGCCACCGTCGTGGTCAAGGCCGGACCGCTGGCCACCATCGTCGTGACGCCGAATCCGGCCACGATGGTGGTGAACGGCACGCAGCAGATGACGGCAGTCGGCACGGACGCGGCTGGTCATGAGCTCGTGATCGTCCCCACCTGGGATGTGGTCACCGCCAGCAACGGCGCCAGCATCACGGCCACCGGCCTGTACTCGGCGGGCACGCTCACCGGCACCTTCGTCAACAAGGTGCGCGCCACCAGCGGCGCGATTGCCGGCTTCGCCACGATCGTCGTGACCGCGGGTCCGTTGGCCTCGATCACCGTGACGCCGACGCCCGTGACGCTGCCGTACAACACGATCCAGCAGTTCACGGCGGTCGGGCGCGACGCCAACAACAACATCTTCGTCATCACGCCGGTGTGGGGCGTGGTGAATGGCGGCGGCGTCATCAGCGCCTCCGGCCAGTTCACCTCCGGCGCGACCGCCGGCACCTTCCTGGCCACGGTCCGGGCGACCTCCGGCGCGATCTTCGGCTCGGCCGATGTGATCGTGACGGCGCCGGCCCCGCCGCCGCCGCCGATCGGCCTGCTGGGCGCGGCCGTCATGCCAAATGGCATCATGGCGGGCCTCAGCGTGACGTGCTCCGGCTTGGGCATCATCAATGCTGACATCTCCATCAGTCCGGGGAGCACCCTGAGCGGCTTCGGTCCGTGCGTCTACACGGGTGTCACCCACCTGGGCGACCCGACGGCGCTGACGGCGCAGAACCAGCTGACCGCGGCGTACAACACGCTGATGGGCATGTCGTGCCCCGCGGCGAACAACTTCGGGACGGTCGACTACGCGGGCAAGGTACTGCCGGCCGGCGTCTACTGTAGCCCGAGCACGATCGGCGTGACGGGGAGCCTGACGCTGAATGGCGGCGGTGATCCGAACGCGGTGTTCGTCTTCCAGGCGGGGAGTGCGATTACCGGCTCGGCGAACATCGTCCTGACCGGCAGCGCGCAGGCCAAGAACGTCTATTGGGTTGCCGGCAGTTCGGCCACGCTGAATGCCTCAGCCTGGAAGGGCAATGTCATCGCCCTCTCGAGCGTGAACCTCCTGGTGAACACCAACCTGGTCGGGCGCGCGCTGGCGCGAAACGGGTCGGTCACACTGGATGCCACGAGCAACGTCATCACACTGCCATAACGCTGGGGCACGCCGGGGCCGGACGTCCGTCCGGCCCTGGCACTGCACCGGATCACCGGGAGACTTCACATGTTACTGAGAGCATTTACCATTGCCGCAGCGGTCCTGTTGTCGTCGGCGACAGCCGCCGCGCAGCAGCGCGGCACCATTGAGTTCGGCGCGTTCGGCAGCGCCGGGCGGTTCGACAAGGCCCTGACGCTCGACCAGGGGATGGGCGCGGGCGGGCGCATTGGCGCCTTCCTGACGCCGCGCACGTCGCTCGAGTTCGAGAAGAGCGAGATGCGAGCCGGCCGCACGCTCGGGCTGAAGGACGTGAACGTCGGGATCCTCTCCGCGCGCCTCACGCAGATCTTCGCCCGCACGGGCGCGCTGTCGCTGCTCATTGGCGCCGGCGCCGGCGCCAGCACGGAAACGAACTTCATGCACACCTACGGCGTCAATGCGCTGGTGGGCGCCAAGCTGGCGCTGAGCCCGAACGCGGCGTTGCGCGCCGACCTCATTGGCGACTGGCTGGCCAACGAGGACTGGAAGTCCTATCAGAGCCTGCACGTGGGGCTCAGCCTCTATCGCAACCCGAGCCATGTCACGCGCATCGTGAAGGTCGAGGCGCCGATGATGATGCATAGCGACTCGGTGAGCGCTGAGGAGCAGGCGCGTCGCCGCGGGGTGGAGGCGGCGTATCTCACCCTCCGCGATTCGCTGAACCGCCCGCGTCCGGCAGTGGCGCCCTCGTCGGGCGCCGCGCTGGCGACGATGGAAGAGAAGATCCACTTCGAGACGGACAAGTCGGACCTGACCGCCGAGGCGGTGGGCATCCTGGATTCGAAGGTGAAGGTGTTTCTCGCCAATCCGGATATGCGGATCGTGATCGTGGGCGCCGCCGATGAGCGTGCCCCGGACGCGTACAACATGCTGCTGGGCCAGCGGCGCTCCGATGCGGCGAAGGCCTATCTCGTGACGAAGGGCATCGACCCGGTTCGCATCGAGGTGACGACGGTCGGCGAACGTCAGCCCACGGCGGCTGGCGTGACACCGGAGGCGCAGGCGTTGAACCGCCGCGCCGAGTTCCGGCTGCTCATCGCGTCGGGTTATCTCGTAGCGCCGAAACCGTAAGCCGGGCGCGGTGAGCTGGTCATCAACTCACCACCCCGGTGGCTGGCCGGAGGCAGGGAACCGCCTCCGGCCGGTACGGACTCGGCACGGGACAGGGAGACCCCATGCGACCGAGCAGGTATTCCGACGACCAGATCCGGCAGGCGATCGCGCGAGTTGCGGATGGCACGTCGCTCGCGGGGATGTGCCGGACGATGGAAGTCACACCGACCACGTTCTATCGATGGCGCAGGAAATATGGCGACGGCGGCGCGGCGGGACCCAATGAAACGCGCGCGCTTCGGGACGAGAACCGCCGCCTGAAGCAGCTCGTGGCCGATCTGTATCTCGAGCAACAGGTGCTGCAGGCCTCCATTACCAAACACACACAAGCCGACCGCCGCGCGCGGGGCTGAGGAGCGACACTGATGCTGATGACGATTCTGATAATCCTGGTTCTCCTCTGGCTGCTGGGGATGGTCACCTCGTACACGATGGGCGGCCTGATCCACATCCTGCTGGTCATCGCGGTCGTGGTGGTACTGGTTCGCGTCATCCAAGGACGCAGGCCCTTCTAACCGGGACAGACAATGCATGCACGCAAGGGCGTAGCGGTCGCGCTGATCGTCGTCGGCGCCGCCGGGCTGTTCTTCGGCGACTTCAGCTGGACGCGGACGACGCAGGCGGCCCAGATCGGACCGCTCGAACTGCAGGTGAAGGACCGGCGAAGCGTGAACATTCCCGTCTGGGCCGGCATGGCGGCCATCGTCGTCGGCGCCGGCATCCTGCTGGTGCCCATTCGCAAGTAGGCCATTCGCGCGCCGATGTGCAGTCGCACCTCGGCGCGCCTCACGATCTTCACGAGGCATAGATGCGGTATCATGAAATGCTGTCCACGGTTCGTCCGCGGCGCGGTGCGGCGGTGGTCCTGCTGCTCGCGCTGAGCGTATCCGCCTGTTCGATGCTGAACAAGAAGGGGCAGGGGGCGCTGGTGGGCGCCGGGGTTGGCGGCGCCGTCGGCGCCGTCGTCGGCAACCAGACCGGCTCCACGGCACGCGGCGCGATCATCGGGGCCGCCGTTGGTGGGCTCGCCGGCGGGATCATCGGCCACCAGATGGACCAGCAGGCAAAGGAGATCCAGCAGAACATCCCGGGCGCGACCGTCCAGCGCGTGGGTGAAGGCATCGCGGTCACGTTCGCGTCGAGCATGCTGTACGACTTCGATTCCGACGTCGTGCTGTCCGCCGCGGCGACGAACCTGCGCAATCTCGCCGCGAGCCTTGGCAAGTACCCGAACACCGACATCCTGATCGTCGGTCACACGGATGCCACAGGCAGCGCCGACTACAACCAGGGGCTCTCACAGCGTCGCGCGACCGCGGCGGCCAACTACCTCATTGCGCAGGGCGTCGCCGCAACACGCGTGCGCACCGCGGGACGCGGCGAGATGGAGCCGATCGCCACGAACGACACGGAGCTCGGTCGGCAGACCAACCGCCGCGTCGAGATCGCGATCGTCGCGAACGAGGCGACGCGCAAGACCGGCGGCAACTAAACGTGTTCTCACTCTTCCGGAATTCCTTCATGCAACGACAGATCACCCTGCTGGCGGCGGCCCTGCTGCTGACCGCGACGGCGTCCGAAGCCCAGCGCGCCGAGGCCGCGGAGGTCGGCGTCTTCGGGCAATACTCGAAGTACGACGCCTTCACGCACCTCAAGAACGGCGTCGGGGTCGGTGCGCGGTTCGGCATCTATCCCTTCAAGAACTTCGCGCTCGAGTACGAAGCCGACATGACCAAGACGAGCAGTTCGCTCCTCGGCGACCTGACCGCGTGGAACAACCGCATTGACGGCATCTTCTACTTCCCGATGAGCCAGAAGCTCAAGCTGCTCGCGGGCGGCGGCTGGACCGGCACGCGGTATTACTCGGATACGACGCTCAATGAATTCGACTCCGGCGGCAACGCGGTGGTCGGCTTCAAGTACTGCTTCAACGACCGGTGGGCCATGCGCACCGACGTCAACGCCGACTTCAAGGATCCGTCGGATCAGACGCTGTCGGGTGAGCGCACGCGCACGTACAATGTGCGCCTCGGCTTCAGCCGCTTCCTCGGCGGCCCGTCGCGCAACAGCCCATGCTATATCGCCCCGCCGCCTCCGCCTCCGCCGCCGCCGGCTCCGGTGAAGGTCACGCCGGCCCCGGCCCCGCCGCCGCCGATGCCGCCGACGCCCGTGCTGCAGGAGACGCCGACGCCGCAGCAGCCAGCTCCGGCCCAAAAGCCGGCGCCGACGCGCCGCGAACTGCTGACGCTGCGCGGCAATGCGTTCGAGTTCGACAAGTCCAGCCTCACGGCTGGCGCCAAGGACACGTTGCAGGTGGTCGTGAATTCGCTGAAGAACTTCCCCGATGCCAAGATCGAGATCCAGGGGCACACGGATTGGATTGGCAGCGAGAAGTACAACCAGGCGCTGTCCGAGCGTCGGGCGAATGCCGTGCGGGATTACCTCATCACGCAAGGCATCGCCGCGGGACGCATCACGACGATCGGCTACGGTGAGACCCAGCCGCTCGCAACCAACGAGACAGCGGCGGGACGTGCGCTGAATCGCCGAGTGGTGATCATCGAGGTGCCGTAACGACCGCGTGCCTCCGTGTCTCCGTGCGCTTCATCACGGAGGCACGAGGGAGCACGGAAGGAATCGGAGCAGCGGAAAGACTGCGGGGGCGTGGCGGGAGAGTTCCCCGTCACGCCCCCCTTTCCGTCCGCCATCCGCCATTCGCCATCTGCCGTCCGTCTCCCTCACCTACCATTTCATCAGACTGGCCGGCATCGCGCCCGTGCGGACACGCGCCACGTCGGCGGGTTCCCGCCACAACAACCGCGTGCGGTCGGTGGAGCTGACGCGGAGTTCGAAGCGTGACTCGCCCGGCCCGGCATTCAAGGGGAAGGCGAGGTCGGCGCGGAACGTACGCTTCCCGCCGGGTGAAGCGCCGAGCAGCGTGATCCCGGCGGCCGTGCGAATCGGAGTGGTGCGGCCGAACGGAACATCGCCCGCCAGCAGCCGGCCGGCCGTGATGAAGAGACCGACGGCCGCATCCGCGCGCGAGCCGAAGGTATTCACCAGGCGACGTTCTTCCATCCTGGCCACGAGGCGCTGGCTTCCGGCGTCACGGCTGCCGCCGAAGCCCGGCAGGCCACCCTCCGGGTCGCCGAAGGTCAGCTGGGCGGGGAAGGCCAGATGCTGGACACCGGCGATGTCGAGGCTGGCGAGATGCGCGCGCACGCCGGTGAGATTGCGGTACCACGCCAGGCGGCCGCTCACCACGACGCCATCCCAGCGGTGTGTGCGGTGGACCCCGCGCGCCTCGGCGAGCGCGCGGACCATGCCGAAGGACGCCGGACCGCCCATGCCCGCATACAGATCGCCGGCCAGGAAGATGTCCCCCTCGTGCGCCGGCGCGAGGACACTGGAGCCGGCGAGCACGTTGAGTTGCACGCCCACGCCCATATCCTGCGCGGCGGTGAGGGCGTCGAAGCCGCTCACCGTGATGAATCGCAGCGCGCGCAGCCCGCCGATGGCCGCGAGACGCGTGGTGGCGAATGCTGGAAACCGGAACGGGTTGGCCGGCCCTTCGACGAGCCCGGTGTCGCTGACGACCACGAATCCCGGCGTGGTGCGCACATCCTCACCCAGCAGGGCACCTCCGACGAGCGCCACCGTGCCGCGTCCGCTCGGGCGGCCCAACCGCGTCACCCAGCCCATGTCGTACGAGGTGCGTCGCACGAAAAGCGAGACAGCATCGCCGATGGGGCGCCGGAGACCGGTGTACCCGCTCGTCATGCCGGCGCGGGCGTGGAAGGCGCGCCGCTGCAGGTCCGTGAGATATGGCCAGGCGAGCTCCAGTCGCACGACCTGTCCGTCAATCGCGCGACGCTCCGCCTCGAGCGCCACGAAGGCGGGCCGGCCGAACAGCCCGTACTGCACCGCGCTCATGCCGTAGCCGCCGCGGTAGGCAAAGCCACGTTCGCCGTGGGCCGACAGCGCGAGGCCGCGCCCCTGGTAGTCCTGCGTGCCGAGCAGCAGCGACGACAGCGTGCCGCGGCTGACGCCAACGCCGCCCATCAGGCGCAGTTCGTCCACCACCTCGACCGTGAGGCGGACTTGCCGGGTCGCGACGCGCACGGCGCGCACGGAGGCCTTTGCGATGAAGGGCTGCGCGCGTAACAGGCGCTCCGATTCCAGCCGGTCCCGTTCGGTGCAGACACTGCCGACCGCGAGACGGAGGTACGCCGCAATCACCTTCGGTCGCGTCGGCACGTGCGGGGCATGGAGCGCGCGGGCGGTCAGGGCGCGCGCGTCGCGCGCCAGTCCAGTGACGTTTGCCGCCTGCGACCGGATGTCGATGGCGATGACGGTGTCACCGTCGCACCCCACAAAGGCCGGCGCCTCGGTCATCGCGCGCGTGGCCGGCCGTCCGGCGAAGTCCGGCGATGTCGGAGCATTCGTCGAGGTGCCCTGCGCGGTCGCGCCGCGGGCGGCCGCCACGGCGAGGAAGCCGAGCGCCACACGGCGCACCCGCGCGCATCGCGCGGACACTATGCCGTCGTCACGCCGTCGAACTCCTCTGCGTCGGCGACGGCGTCGGCGCGGGTCTTGTGCACGACGCCGTCGCGATGGTTCGGCGGCGAATACAGGGTGGTGAGCTGCAACGGCGCGGCGCCCGTGTTGATGATGTTGTGATTCGCGCCGGCCGGAACGAGCACCGCGTGGCCGACGTCGACGGCCGTGCGCACCCCGTTCAGCTCGGCGATGCCGGTGCCGGCCTCAATCCGGAAGAACTGGTCGAGCGGATGCACCTCGGCGCCGATCTCCTCCCCGGGCTGCAGCGCCATGACGACGAGCTGGCTGTGCGTGGCGGTATAGAGTACGCGGCGAAAGTCGGTATTGGCGACGGTGAGTTGCCTGATATTCTGGATGAATCCGTGCATGGTCACTCCGGGTTGTAATAGGGCAGCAAACGGGGTCGCTCCCCTGTGCGAACGGGACCGCACAAGGGAGCGTGACACCGGGATCGGCACGGACGTTACCAAGACGCCATGCGTCGCCCGGTGTGTCCTACGACTTCGGCGTCGGCGCCATCAAGGCATCGGTGAAGGTGAAGTACGCCAGCTTGCCGGCACCGGTCACCACGAGCGTGGTCGCCGTGCCGCGCTTCAGGTCGATCTTCGGGATGGTGAGCAGCACCTTCGGGTCCCCCGTCGACCGGAGCTGCAGCGTGACCACCGCGGGCGTCACGTCGGCATAGCCGGCCTCTTTCTTGAACCCCACGTCCTTGAAGAGCGGCGCGGTGGCGCCGAGCAAGGCGAGGTCGAAGGCGGGAGCGCCCGGCGCGGCATTGAAGACACGGAGGCGGGCCTTGCCACTGTCGGGAATCACGTTGTCCTTCACCACGCGCAGCGACGTCTTCGCGACGTCTTCCGCGACGAGGAAGATGCTGTAGCGATCGCCGTCGAGCAGAAGCTTCTCCGTCTCTGCGAGCGTGACGCCCTCGGCGCGCCCGGCGGCGATGACGGTGAAGTCGGCGAGGTTGTTGGCAATCTCGCGATAGTCGGTGACCGAGCCCGGCTTGACGTCATTGAAGAGGGGCATCTGGCTGAGCTGCACCGACACGTCACCGCCGCGCGCGGCGTTCACGACGCGGACGAGCGACTTGCCCTTGGCGGCCATCGAATCGGCCGGCGACGACACGTTGGTCTCGCCGGAGCTCGTGGTCTTGATGGGGGAACTGTCCTTCTGGCACGCGCCGGTCGCGAGCACCGCGGCGGCGACAAGGAATGGAATCGAGCGGTTCATATGCGTGGGACTCGGAGGGAGGAGGTGCAGCGCCGCGCCGGATGCGGTGCGGGAGTGGCGACGAAAGCACTAACTCGGCACGGGGCCTTGTGGATCGTGACCGCGGGCGGCTGCCCTGCCGTCCGGCGATCCGATGTCGGAGGTTACGAGCGTCCGACAGATGCCACCATCGCACGTTGGGCTGATTCCGGACGTACGCCGGGAGACGGATCGGGATGCGGACCCGATCACGGCGCCTCTCGTGCCGGCCGTCGCGATGTATCCGCGCCGGCCGGCGGTTCGGACAGCGCCGGCATCGCCACGCCGATCGCCGCGAACAGCCGCTCTGCCGCCACGACGGCCAGCGCCGAGAAGATGCGCTCGACGATGGGATGCGCGAGCAAGCGGGCGGGCCGGGCGTCGGCGTCGCTGGCCGGGTTTGACGTGGCCGCATCGGGTCGTCCGCTCGTCACCAGGGCCAGCAGCAGCCCACCGGCCGCCGCCACCCCAACGGCGGCGAGGGGTTGCTTGCGCACCCGACCCCGCCAATCGGTGAGCGCCCGGGCCCGGTCTTCGAGGAGAGCGAGGTTGGCGAGCAGCGCGGCCCGTTCCGCGGCGATCTCCCGTTCGAAGCGTGCAATGTCGGATTTCATGCGTCACTCGAAGCGTCGGGCCGCAGGTCCGGCACGGCTGGTGGGTGAGTCTCGGCGAGGTGCGCCCGGCCGTGCACATACAGCACCGCGGCAGCGGCGGCGGGAAGCGTCGCGATCACGAGCGCGGCGAGCCAGAGCGGAAGCAGGCCCGCCAGCGCGAACATCGCACCAAGCAGCACGAAGAGCGCGGCGATGGTCGCGGCCACCGCTGCGGTCACGAGGAACACGGAGACTTCCCCGTACTCCTCCATTCGGGCGCGCAAGCCGGCAATCGCCAGCCGCAGCTCCGTGCGCGCGATGCGGTCGACGTTGCCGCCGATGTCACGCACCACCGCGCTGATGGACGATGCCGTCATGTGATGGCGCCGGCGATCGCCTAGCTGCGCCGAAAGGCGCGCCCGGCGAAGAACCCGAGAATCGCGGCGCCAAGCAGCGCCTTGCCGGGATGCGCCGTGATGAGCGACTCGATGTCGTCCACCATCCGGCTGCCGTCGTGCTTGCGGACGTACTTCGCCGAGGTGGCGAGCGAATCGGCGGTGTTGTGTGCAAGGTCCGCCACGCGGTCCCCACCGGCGTTGATGCCATCGGCGGCGGCATCGAGTCCGTCGGCGGTGGCGATGCGGCCGGCGCGGAAGGCTCCGGCCGCTTTGTCCTGAAGGTTGGACGAGACGTCGGCGAGGTTGGCGGACAGGGAGGCGGAGGACACGGTGGAGCTCCTGGCTGGATAGGCGGACGACGGCATCAAGGCCGATACGCCAGTATGGCGCCACGCTCTCACGCCGGGCATCCGGCAAAGGGGTGAATGAGGAGGTACGTCGATCAGGCGATACCGCATCACGCGAGCGCGCCCTATGCTGCGAGACATGAGAACCGCCAACGACGTCGCTGCAGAACTGCTGGGGGTGTCGTACGAGGCGCTGGACGCCCAGGCCCAGAAGGTCGCGAGCCACATCGCCCAGCGCCTGAGCATCGCGCGGAACGCGGCCAAGGAATACGAGGCCGCCGCCACGCTGGGCCAGCGCGCGGCCGATGCGGTGGCGCTGTTTGGTGGCTCGTGGACCTTCATCGCCCTCTTCGCGGCGATTCTGGTGGCGTGGGTCGGCCTCAACTCGTACTACCTGGTGCGACATCACGACGTCTTCGATCCGTACCCCTATATCCTGCTGAACCTGTTCCTCTCGATGCTCGCCGCCATTCAGGCGCCCATCATCCTGATGTCGCAGAACCGACAGGCCGAGAAGGACCGGATCAATGCCGAGCATGACTACGAGGTCAACCTGAAGGCCGAACTCGAGATCATGCTCCTGCATGAGAAGATGGACCTGCTGCGGCAGGGACAGTGGGCCGACCTGCTCAAGTTGCAGACGGAGCAACTGCAGCTGTTGGCGACGCTCACCGGAAAGGCGTCCACGGAGGGGCGGGGATCGTCGGACTGAGCCGCACGTGCCGGCCGGCGCGGCCGTGAGGCTCGCGCCCGTTGCCGCGAGTCCATAGTTTGCGCGCATGCTCGGACCTCCTTGCGCGCGGACGCACGGCCCATGACGGCGCCCGACTTCGACTACGACTGGATCGTCGTCGGCTCCGGCTTTGGCGGGAGCGTCTCGGCGCTGCGCCTGAGCGAGAAGGGGTATCGCGTGGCCGTGCTCGAGGCGGGACGCCGCTACGCCGATCACGAGTACGCCGAGTCCACGTGGCAGCTGCGACGCTGGCTGTGGGCGCCGTCGCTGGGAATGCGCGGCATTTTCCGGCTGACGCCGTTCAAGGACATCTTCATCGCCAGCGGTACGGCCGTGGGGGGCGGGAGCGCCGTCTACGCCAACACGTTGTATCGTGCGAAGCCGGCCTTCTTCGAGAATCCCCAGTGGCAAGGCCTCGCCGACTGGGCGCGTGAGCTGGCGCCGCACTACGACACCGCGGAGCGGATGCTCGGTGTGCAGACGGTGCCGTTCGCCTCGGATGGGCAGGAGCTCCTGAAGGCCGCGGCTTCGCATTTCGGGGTCGAGCACACCTTCACGCGCACCCCGGTGGGCGTCTTCTTTGGCAAGGCCGGCGAGACCGTCACCGATCCGTACTTCGGGGGCGAGGGACCGTCTCGCACCGGATGCACGCGCTGCGGCAGTTGCATGGTGGGGTGCCGCGAGGGAGCCAAGAACACGCTGCTCAAGAACTATCTGTGGTTCGCCGAGAAGAAGGGCGCCACGATCCTCGCCGAGCACGGCGTCGTTGATGTCCGCCCGCGCGGCGCGAGCGACGGGCGCGATGGCTACGTGGTGACGAGCGAGCGCCCCGGCGCCTGGTTCCGGAAGAACCGCCGCACCTTCACCGCCCGCGGCGTGATCTTCTCGGCGGGAGCGCTGGGGACGGGCGAATTGCTGGCCAGTTTGAAACACACCGGCTCGCTACCGCGCATCAGCGACCGGCTGGGCGACCTGGTGCGCAGCAACAGCGAGTCGATTCTTGCGCTCACCCTGCCGGACGACACCACGAAGCCGTGGGCCGACGTGGCCATCAGCGCCAGCATACATCCCGACGCCGACACGCACATCGAGTTGTGCACGTACGGCAAGCACGGGGATGCGATCGCGCTACTGCAGGCGCCGCTCACGGGCAACGGAACGCGCTTCACGCGCCCGCTGATGCTTCTCTGGCAGTGCCTCCGGCATCCGTGGCGCGCGCTGCGCTCGCTCTGGCCGGTGGGGTGGAGCAAGCGCTCCCTGATCATTCTCGTGATGCAGTCGAGCGACAACGCGATGGCCTTTCGCGCGAAGAAGCGCTGGTTCGGAGGCGGGGTGCGCATCGGGACGGAACAGGATCCCGAGAAGCCGAACCCGACGTTCATTCCGCTGGCCAACGCGACGGCCGAATTCCTGGCGCGGCACACCGGCGGGATGGCCCAAAGCAGCCTGCTCGAGTCCGCCGCCAACATTCCCACGACGGCGCACATCCTCGGCGGGGCGGTGATTGGCGCCGACGCGTCACGCGGCGTGATTGACCGCGACCATCGCGTCTTCGGTTATACCAACCTTTTGGTTGTGGACGGCGCCGCGATGCCCGCCAATCCGGGGGTCAATCCATCGCTGACGATCACCGCGCTCGCCGAGCGCGCCATGGCTCAGATTCCAGCGCGGCAGGCCGTGTCGTCGCACGAACGCCAGTAGTCCAGCGGTACGTGCGGTTCCGCACGGCCCCCTTTTCCTACTCGCTCCTCGCAACGGCAGCTTCCCTGTCCATCACCCTGAGCTTTCGGCGCAGTGTCCGGACATGCATGCCGAGCAGGGTCGCCGCCGCGGTGCGATTGTTGCCGGCGCGCTCGAGCGCGCGGCGAATGAGCTGCCGCTCGGCCTCTCTGACGTCGAAACTCCTGAGGACCAACACGGCCGCGTCTGTCGGGAGCGTCGCGGGCAGGATGCTATGTCGTGGGTCACCCCACGTATCCTCGCGAGTCATATCCGCCGGGAGTATCGACGGTGCGTCCGCCGCGTTGCTATCGGCGCGACTTGTGCGCGGTTCCGTACGGGTGCGGTGAGAATTCAGTGCGGACGACGGTCCGAGTGAGGATCCAGTGGTCGTTGGCAACGGTGGAGTGTCCATGGCATTCGATTGAACGTGGCGATGAGCGCTCGCCCACTGGGGCGACCGTTTGTGAACAGGCGGGATTCTATCGGGTCTGAACATTCCGTCCCATGCCGTGGCGGAGCTGCAACGTCACGCTGTGACGCTTTTTGCCGTCGCATGACGGGAATTGTGAACCCGCAGTGACATGACGTCCGCCGCGCCCCACGCGCCGACAAGAAGCGGCGGGCGCTTCGACCGATCGCCGGTCGAAACGCCCGCTCGTCCTGCTGTCGTCGTGCCGCTTAACTCGCCGTCGCTTCCGCGAAGACCGGCGACATGAGTCCGTCGCGCGAGCGTCCGTTCGGATCCTGGCCGGCGCGGATCGCGTTGACGATCTCCAGCGCGGTCTTGGTGCAGGGCGGGAGCTCCCGATCCGAGACGCCGAGCGGCGTGACGCGATCGCCCCACTTGACGACGAGCGAGCAGAAGGTGAGTCCGCCGCCGAAGGCGGGCATCAGCAGGGTGGCGCCGGGGCGCACGCGCCCCAACTCGAGCGCCTCGACGAGCGCCACCGGCACGGTGGCGGCGCTCATATTGCCGTACTGCTGTACGGTCAGCATCACCTTCTCCATCGGGACGCCGGCGTACTTGGCCACGCCCTCGATGATGCGCAAGTTCGCCTGGTGCGGCACGACGAGATCGATCTGCTCGGCGGTGATGCCGCAGCGGCGCATCACCTTCTCCGAGGCCTCGCTCATCCCCTTGATGGCGCGTTTGAAGATCTGCGGCCCGTCAAAATCCCAGAGCGTGTCGCCCAGCGTGATGCCGCGGTTGGCATAGCCGCAGCCGAAGCCGCGCACGCGCAGCACGGCGCGCGCCTCGGCGTCGCAGCCGAGCACGCTCCCCAGCACGCCTTCCTCCCGGTCGGAGGCCTGCAGCACGACGGCGGCGGCGCCGTCACCAAAGAGCACCGCCACATTGCGGTTGCTCCAGTCCATGAAATGGCTGATCAGTTCCACGCCGATGACCACGGCGTTGCGCACCATCCCCGTCCGGATCATGCCGGCCGCCGAGGAGAGGCCGTACAGGAAGCTCGTGCAGGCGGTGTTGACGTCCATCGCGGCGGCATGCGTGGCGCCGAGTGAGACCTGCACGCCGGATGCGCTGTTCGGCACCTGCTCGTCGTAGCTGCAGCTGCCGTAGACGATGAGATCGACGTCGGCCGGCGTCAACCCGGCGCAGGCGATGGCGCGCGCGGCGGCCACCGTCGCCAGCTCCATCGCGGTCACGTGCGAGATGCGTCGCTCCTTCATGCCGGTGCGCGACGTGATCCACTCGTCGTTGGTGTCGAGGAACGTGGAAAGATCGTCGTTGGAGAGCACGGCAGGCGGCATGCACTTGCCCCAACCGGTAATGGCCGCGTAGGTCGACGTCATCGGGACTCGGCGCGAATTGAGGTGGATGGCCGACGGTCCGGCCGCGAGCGCTGACCGAAGAAGATGGCACCGGCGGCGGGATTCCCACAGCCCCCGGGGCGGCCGCGCCCTACTGGTACTGGATGTAGATCGGCCGCGGATTGAGGCGCAGGATCTCGGCGATGGACGTCCGTGGATTGTCGTTGCGCGACTTGTAGAACTGCTTCCACCCCACGAACTGGACCGGTTCCGCCTTGATCCACGACCGGAACGTGGCGCGCTTGAGCCGCGGCGGGCCAAAGCCATCCATGTGCATCACGATCTGCACGCGCGGATCGAGCTTGATGGCCGGCGTATTCGTCACGCCGTTCCGGGTGAAGCGGTGCACCACCAGGACCTTGGGCGGCACCTTGTAGCGCGTGACGATGTCCTGCAGGAAGCGCGAGGCGTAGTTGACGTCGGCCGCGTCGTACGTGCCGATCTTCTTGCCGGGCAGGCCGCCGTTCTTCATGGAGAACTCGGGGTCGATGCCGAGATGGAAGTTCGGTCGCGACAGGAATTTCTCGAGCCGTGGGAGTTCCTGCGCCAGCGTGCTGCGTCCCACCTGGATGTCGAGAAAGACGAGCGCGTTGCGGCGCGCGGCCCAGCTGGCGACGCGTTCGATGAGTTCGTCGGGCATGCGCGCCCGATACATGCCGTCTGGGCCCGGCCCCGCCTGGGCCACCACCGCGATAAGGTGCAGGGCCGGCTGCACCGGCGTGCTCGGGTCGGCCAGCGTCCACGCCTTCACCTCGGCGTCGAGCATCGAGAGCATCTGGTCGGGTTCGTACTCACCCAGCACGCCCATCCGCTTGGAGAAGGGATTGCCGTAGTACGCGACGATGCGCTTGTACGGCAGGATTGAACCGGGAAGCGGGTCCGGTCCCTTCACGGGCCAGCGCAGATCGTACATCGAATCGAGGCGGGCCTCGCTGTCGACCGGCACGGCGGTGGATTTGCCCTTCTTGCGGGCGTTCTTCTTGCGTGCGGTGGTCTTGCCCTTGGCGGCGGGCTTCACCTGCGACGCGGGCTTGTCATTCGTTGCGGCGGGCGGCGCGGCGGTGGGCGCACCGGCAGGGACACTTCCCTGGGCAGCGGCGGAAACGGTCGCACCCACGAGGGCAGCGGCCAGGGCAAGCAGGCGGAGACGGATCATGTCAGGGCGTGGGGAGCGGCAGCGGCCACGGGTGTGGCCGCAAACGAATTATAACGGCGGCGCAACGCATCACGGCCGTCGGTCACAGGTCGCAGTCATCACCCAATGGACGACCGTCCGCCACCGCACGCCACTACTGGTCGATGATCTCGATGCGGTGGTCGGCGCGGAGCGGATACTGGCCGTTCACCTCGATCTCGAGCTGGACGATGTACGCCCCCTTCTTGAGCGTCGAGATGTCGAGCTGCACCGCGCGCGGCGAGGTCGTGCGGCCGCGCGCCGTCATGTCATTCACGGTCACGCTCACCGGAGTGGCCTGGCGCACCAGCCGAAGCTGCTGGTTCTTGCGGCGCAGGAAGCCGCCCTCTTCCACCTCACGCACGACAGTGACCGTGAGCTTGATCTGCTCGCCCTGGACGTCCGTGCCATACGTCTCCCAGTAGACGCCGAGCGGGGCCGACGAACGCACACGCTCGGTGGGGAGGGCGAGGGCGAGCGCCTCTTCCACCGACGTGGGCGGTGCGCCCGCGGGTCGGTAGAACAGGAGATCCGACACGGTCACGCGCGTATCCACGGCATACGGGGGATGCACACCATACCGTGCCCGGGCGACGATAGCGGAATCAGGGGCCCAGACCTCGCCGCTGAACAGCAGCGGCCCCCAGGCGGCGCGCACCGACATCGTATCGGCGACCGCCGCGCGCGCGCGCGCGGTGCCGCGCGGCGCTGGTTGATCGCCCGGAGTGACGGTCATGGCGGCGCGGCGATGGCTGGCGCCGGCCAGCGCCGGCACACCCGAGACGTCGTACGACATCACGAGGAGCGCCGAGTCGCCGCGGCGGAACATCGCCTGCTGATGCTCGAGCGGAACGAGACGCCGGGCGTAGGGCGGGGCGTAGCGGCCGATGACCGGCGGCAGGTGCAGGCGCCACTGGGCCGAATCGGAAAGCGCCGGATTGCTCAGCACGTTGCCCGCCGGAATGTAGCGGTAAGCCGGCGAGGCCTCGTCACTGACGATGCTGAAGCCGCCCGCGCGCGGATCGCCGGGGCCCTTGGCCCAGTAGCGCGGCCAGCCGAAGCGCAGCAACAGCTCGCGCTCGTCGTCGTCGAAGCCGAACTGATGCGCCCCGGGCGCGTCCTGGTACAGGCGCACCATCAGCTGGCGCGCGTTCCATTCGGAGCGCGAATCGTTGCCGCGCAGGCCGTAGAGGGTCCGCGAGAAGAACCAGACGCGGTCCTCGAAGGCCTCGCGCTCCGGCCCGCAGGGCATGCGCCGGTAGGGCTGGCGCGTGTCGTCGTCGATGAGCAGCGAGATGTCGCGCCAATTGCAGCGTTCGCGCTCACCCATCATCGACTGGACGACGCGGAAACCGCTGTCGGCCGCCGCATAGTCGCCGCGCAGGTGCTGGCTGAAGGCCACGAGGGCGGCGCACCACCAGCCGTCGGCGCGGCACTGCCGCGCCGATGCCAGCGCCTCATCATCACGCCCCGCCTCGGCGAAGTAGCGCACGCGCTGTCCCGCGATCCAGCGATTGGACGGGACCAGGTGCCCCAGTGAATCGAGCCGCCGCAGCAGGGTGTCGCGGGCCAGCGTTACGATCGGAAGCTCGATCGACTTGGGGGCCTTCTCGTCATACCAGTAGCACCACCGTCCCACCTGCTCGTCGCAGTTGCCAGGGCGCACGCTGTGGGCATTCGGCAGGTTGTTGCGACGCAGCAGCTCGAAGCGCCGCTGCGCGGCGCGCGCCGCGCCCTCCGGCGTGGTCGTGTCGCCCACGATGGGCGGAAGGGGCATCGGCTCGACCCGGTCGCCGCGAGGCGGTTCCGGACGCATGCCGCCGCCCGGGGTCATGGGCCGCTGGGCCGATGCGGCGTCAGCAACTAGCAGCACCGTCGCGATGACGATGCCGGCGCGGCGCGCGGCGGTGCACGACCACGAGGAGGGAGCGCGGCAGGCGGCGACAGGAAGCATCACGATAGGGTCGGAGTCGGCATTCTGTTAATATGCCCCCCGGACCCCACTGTTCCCCAGTAGCGCGCTGGCGAATTTGCCCGACGGGGCGTCTGCACCGAACGCGCCGTGCGCGTCAGCCCGCGACGCCCGCTGCCGCCCCGACCAATGCCTCGAACCGTGGATGGTCGCGCAGCGAGGCCATGTCGGGGTCGCGGGCGATCCACTCCACGTTGCCGAACCCGAGGCGCACGCAGTCCTCCAGGCAGTCGAGCGCGTCCTCCGCGCGGTTCTCGAGCGCGTAGAGACAGGCGACGTTGTAGCGCACGCCGGCGTCCTCCGGGTCGATCGCGAGCGCGCGACGCGCCCACTCGAGCCCTTCGTCGGGGCGGCCCAGGCGGCAGAGCGCGACCGCCCGCATGGTCGCCGTGCGCGGATCATCTGGGTGCAGCAGCAAGTGACGTTCGCTGACGCCCAGCGCCGTGCGATACGCGGCCATCGCGTCGTCGTGCAGCCCCTCGGCTTCATACGCCTGCGCGGCGAAGAACCGCGCCTCGGGACTCTCGCGCACCCGCGCTGCCTCCTCGAACCAGCGGGCCGCCTCGGTCAGCTGGCCGCGCTGGAAGCACTGCCGTGCGCAGAAGTAGCGCGCCTCGAACTGCGCGGGGTCCAAGCGAATGGCCGTCTGGAATTCCGCCGCCGCGTCATCATGCCGCTTCAGCTGGAACAGGGCGAAGCCGCGCGCCGCGTGCGCCTCGGCGAGATCCGGGGCCAGTTCCAGCGCGCGCCGGCTGGCCCGGTCGGCCTGCTCGAGTTCCGGCGCCGACGAGGGGTAGTACATGTGCAGCAGCGAGGAGCAGTCCGCGATGCCGGCATGTGCCAGCGCGAAATCCGGATCGGCCTCGATGGCGCGCGTGAAGAGCTCGCGGGCGTACTCCAGGCTCTTCTTGCGCGCCTGATGGAAGAACTGGCGCCCGCGCAGGTAGTACTCGTACGCCGTCGGGTCGATGGTGGGCGCGCGGCCGACGGCGACGATCTCGGCGTCGCTCAGGGTCAGTCGCATCGTCGTGATGACGTGGCGCGCGATCTCGTCCTGGATGGCCAGCACCTCGCGCATCGGCCGCTCGAAGGTCGCCGACCAGCGCAGGTAACCATCGGTGACGTCGATGAGCTGGACGGCCACACGCAACTGGTCGTCGCGCAGCCGCACGCTCCCCTCCAGCACGGCGTGCACGCCGAGTTCCCGGCCCACGCGGCGGGCGTCGCCGCGATTGTCCTTGAAGATGAACGCGGCGTTGCGCGGGGCCACGCGCAGGGTGCGGACGCGCGTGAGGGCGTTGATAATCTCCTCCGCCAGCCCCTCACCCAGCAGCGCGTCGGCCCCGTTCCCCGACGACGCGGCGAATGGGAGGACGGCGATGGCGGGATGCCCGTTGTGCCGCACCACCGGCTCAATGGCCCGGAGCGCCGCGCCCAATGCCGCGGCGCTCTCGTACCGCTCCTCCGGAAAGACCGCCAGCGAGCGGGCGATCACCGCTTCCAGCGCACGCGGCACGGCATCGAGCCGCTCCCGAGCGGCCGGGGAGACGCCGGCCACGGTTCCCGTTCGGGCGGCCTCGCGATCAAGCAAGGTGCGCGGTCGCGTGCCGACGACCATCTCGTACACGACGCAGCCCAGCGAGTAGAGGTCGGCGCGCGGGTCGACGTCCATGATGCCGCTCGCCTGTTCCGGACTCATGTAGCCCGGGGTGCCGAGCACCAGCCCCGGACCGGTGTCGTGACCGCCGGCGTGCACGGCGCGGGCAATGCCGAAGTCGGTGACCATCGCCTCGTCACCGGCGAGCATGATGTTCTCGGGCTTGATGTCGCGGTGGATCACGCCGCGGCCGTGCGCGTAGCTCAGCGCGGAGGCCACGTCTTCGGCAATGCGAATGATCTCGTCCACCGCGAGCGGGTTCGTCGCGCGCAGCCGTTCGCGCAGCGTGACGCCCTCCACGAACGGCATCACATAGTAGAGCAGGCCGTCCTGCTCGCCCGAATCGAACATCGGGACGATGTGCGGGTGGCTGAGCACGGCGGCGATGCGGATCTCGCTGAGGAAGCGCTCGGGGCCCAGTGCGCTCGCCACCTCCGGGCGCAGCACCTTGAGCGCCACGCGACGGTCGGCGTGCTTGCGGTCGCGGGCGAGAAAGACCGACGACATGCCGCCTTCGCCCACGGCCCCTTCGAGCGAGTAGCGGCCGGAGAACACCTGCTGCAGGTGCTCCGGAATGCCGGTGATTGGCGGCACTGAGAAGTGCATAGGCCCGTCTCCGAGTCTACGACAGGCGCCCGGCGGCGGATAGGGCGCGGCTATGGTACATTCCGGCACCGATTTCCCCGCACCCTGTCTCGTCCCACGTGCCCCAGACTTCCATCATCTTCGAGCCGCTCCACGCGGATGTCGTGCCGCCGGCCAGAGCCACCGCCCATAGCGCCGGCTATGACCTGGCTGCCTACCTTACGGGGCGCACGGTGCGGGTGTTTCTCAACGGCGTGATGTCGGAGCGCGCCGTGGAGACGCGCAACGGCAGGGCGGTGCTGGTCCTGCACGCGGACGAGCGCGCCCTCGTGCCAATGGGCTTTCGCGCGAAGCTTCCCGTCGGCATCGAGGCGCAGATCCGGCCGCGGTCGGGGACGAGCCTCAAGACCGACATCGTCATCGCCAACGCGCCGGGCACCATCGACGCCGACTATCCGGAAGAGTGGTGCACCCCCGTGCGGAACGGCGGGCCGGGCGACCTCGTGATCACGCACGGCGAGCGCATCGCGCAGATGGTGCTGGCGCGACACGAAGTCCTGCCGTTTACCATCGGACCAGTGCGGGCGACGACGGAGCGGGTCGGAGGTTTCGGCTCAACGGGAAGCTGATTGAGGATCGGGAATTCGGATTTGGATTGAGGATTCCGATTGAGGATTCCGATTGGCGATGGCGAGTGGCGATCGTGATCGGATGTGCAAACGAGGAGCCGGTGACGGCTCCCCGTTTAGCGACTCGCGGCGACTGCCTACGCGAGCTTCTTGTGTGTGAGTTTGCGCTCGGCGGCGGCGGTCTTGGCCGCGGTGCTGCGCGACTTGCTCAGTGAGCGGCCCTTGCCGAGCGCATTCGCGAGCTGGCTCACCGCGCCAAACGGGCTCACGCGGGCGACGTCGGCGAACGTCGTGCCGATTCCCACGGCCATCGCCCAGCTGCGTACGCCGTCAGCCGTTCCGGTGCTGCCGCTCACCGTCAGTGCGGCGGCCCCGCCAAGGGGGAAGGATGCGCCGCCGGCGAAATTCTGGGAGTGCGTGGTGCCGACCGGCATCACGCCCATCTCCGTCGAGTATCCAAGGTTCAGCTCGGCGTGGCCGACCGAATGCGAGACGTCGAGCGAGACGGTCGTTGGCGCGATCGACCCGAGCCCTGAGGCGTATTCGTTCGAGAGTGTATGCCCGGCGCCGGCGCCGAACGACCACCCCTCGACGGGAGCGACGCCGACGCCGATGTTCGCGCCAAGGCCCACTTCGCCCGATCCCACCTTGGTCGTGTCCCCGATCGGCAGGGTCGCTCCGAGTGAGACCGAAAAGCTGGGAGACCAGGCGCCCGGGAGGGCGTGGTAGAAGCCGACGTTGACAGGCAGGTCCGCCAAGCCGTGAACGAGCGGCGGAGTCACCATCCGGCCGGTAATCGCATCCGCGGTCGGGGCCGCCTGCGCCCAGGCAAAGGTCGGATTGACGCTCAGCGAGAAGCCGTGCGACAGTGAGGCGGCGATCGCGGCCGAGACGGCCCGCTCATAACCCCCGTCGCCGAAGTGCATTACGCCGCCGGAGACGCCGAAGCTGGCGAAGCGCGGGTGGTCGGCCTGCTGAACGGTGTCGGGCGCGGACTGGCCGCCGGCCGATGCGGCGATGGCGAGCGAGAGAATCAGTGCCGACGTGAAGGGTCGCGTGAATGAGAGCGTGGCGCGCATGAACTCGGCCTCGGGCTGGAAGGGGGGCCTGCCGATGAACTGCGTAGCATACCCTGCAAAACATGGAAAGTTCGGGGGTGCGCCGGCCGGCGAGGTTCGCGGCAAACCGTCAACGCGCGAGCGTCGCCGGATCTCACTACTCGTCGCGCCTCACGAGCCGCCGCACCTCATCCTGGGCGGCAAGCAGGCGCTCGACTTCGGCCGAGACGTCCGCCGCGAGACCGATGTGCGTCGTCAGGCTCGCGACCGACAGCGACCCGGCGTGCAGGCGCAGGAGGTTCAGGCGGATGGTCTCGAGCGCGGCGACGGTCTCCCCGAGCTTGGTCTTCAGGGCATCGCGGTCGCGGCGCACCGGCTCATAGGCCGCGGCGCTGGCGTCCTCGCCCGCGTCGTTCAGGAGTTCCTGCAACTCGTCGAGCGGGCGGCGCAGCGCCTGGGCATCGTCCTGCAGGCGATGCAGCAGGGCGGGGAGGTCGCCGAGCTGCTCACGCGTGGACTTCGGGAGGCCCGCGAACAGGCTCTCGGCGGCCATGCCCAGCGAGAGCTCCGTGGCGCGATGCGTTACCGCCGATTCCGTGACCGGACCGCGAATGAGGCGGCGGCCGACGGCCCAGGCGGTGCGGCCGATGGGACCGTTCCAAATGCGCGCCCAGAATCCAGTGTCCACGTCGCGACGACGCTGGAGAAGGGCGAGATAGCCGAGGCCGCCGAGCACGAAGACCGACCATGAACCGGCGAGTACTTGCGCCAGCCATCTCCAATGACTGGACCAGGGCATGTTGAAGACCATGTACATCACGCCGGCGAACGACCCGACGGCGACGGTCCCGCTCACCTGTACAATCCGTTTCAACCATCGCTCGGCGCGCGTCGCCTCGCGCGCGTGCTCCACGGCCAGTTCCTCGCGCGTCGCGTCAGCTTCCGCCTGAAATGCGGGCGCAAGATCCATGTGCGCGAATCCCATGCGTGCCAGCCGCCGTGCCGACGCCGTAAGCGCCGCGAACGGTAGCATCGTCGAGCCGACAATCAGCGCGCCGAGTCCGGCCAACCCGCCGAAGAGCGCAGAGACGCTCGTTGACCCCAGCAACAATGCGCCCGCCACCAGCACCGTGCCGCCGCCATCGAGCCGCCCATTGCGCTTCACGAACGCGCGCAGCGCCACCGGAATCTCCCGACGCTGCTCGAGCGCAACGCCGAGTTGCTCGGCGAGGGTGGTCGCATTGGCCGGACGATGCGCCGGGTCCTTGGCGAGACAGCGATCCACGAGCGACGCCACCTTGCGCGGTACGGGCAGTCCCAGCGATGCGAGCGGGGGCGCGGGTTCGGTCACCTGCTTCGCGAGCACTTCGGTGGGCGTGGCGCCCTCGAACGGCAGGCGGCCGGAGAAGGCGAAGAAGGCGGTGGCGCCGAGCGAGTACAGGTCGCTGCGCGCGTCGAGTTCGTTGCCCAGCGCCTGTTCGGGGCTCATGAACTCGGGCGTGCCGCTGATCCCGTCGCCATCGTCGTCGCCCATCGCCGCCGCGATGCCGAAGTCGGCGACGAGCACGCGCTGCGTGGCCGATTCGATGAGGATGTTGTCGGGCTTCACGTCGCGGTGCACCACGCCCTGCGCGTGCGCGCTCGCGAGCGCCCACGCGGCCTCGCGCAGCACCCGCGATCCCTCGGTGGCGGGGAGGGGACCGCGCGATCGCACGCGCTGCGCCAGCGATTCGCCATCCACGTAGGTCATCACGTAGTAGACGAAGTCGCCAACCTCGTCCACAGCGTGGATCGGAATGATGTTGGGGTGCGACAGCTTCGCGGCGAGCCGCGCCTCGCGCAGGAAACGACCGCGCAGCGTGGCGTCGAGGGCGCGCTCCGGTGGCAGCAGCTTGATGGCCACCGGGCGGTCCAGGTGCACCTCGCGCGCGAGATACACGATCCCCATCCCGCCGCGACCGATCTCGCGGTCAATCGAATACCGCCCAGCGAGCGCCGTCTGAAAGGCGACGAAGAGGTCGTCGACCGGGGGCGTCATGGGGCGCGTACCCTTGCGGGTTCTACGGTGCGCCGGCGGGTGGCGATGCGGGCGGCGTCGAGCCACCAGATGCGGGTGGCGATACCGGCGGCGTCGAGCCACCGGGCGCGGGCGGCTCGCCGGACGGCGGACTGGCGTTCGCAGGCGTCTCGAGCCCGAGCGCGCGCCGCAGCGACGCATCCAGCTTGTCCACGTCCACCGGCTTCGTCAGGTAGTCGCACGCGCCGAGGGCCTTCACTTCCTCGATGATGCGCCGGTCGGAGTGTCCGCTCAGCACGATCACCGGAATCTTCCTGGTCTTCAACGATCCCTTGAGCCGCTCGAGGACGGCCTTGCCGGTGCCGCCGGGCATCTGGATGTCGAGGACCACGACATCCGGCGGCGCCCGCATCACGACCATCGAGGCATAGGTCGCGTCGTAGGCGGCCGCGACCGCGTATCCGCGAGCGCGCAGCTGGTCCGTGAGCATCACGGTCTGGACCTTGTCGTCGTCGGCGAGCAGCACCGTGTACTTGCGCTTCATGCGGTCATCTCTCGCAGGACGGGAGTCAGGCGTTCCAGGGCGGTCTCGAGTGCGCGCAGCGCTTCGGGGGCCGAGTGCAGATCACCGGCGCGGCCGAGCTGCTCCAGGCGGAAGGCCGCCGCGAGCGACTCCTCGGCCACGAAGTTCCCGACCGAACCCTTGAGCAGGTGCGCGGCCTGCGTCAGCCCCTCGGCGTCACCGCTGGCCACGGCGCGCCGCACGCCGTCAAGCTGGCTTGGAAGTTCCTGCAGCATGACCGCCGCCATCGCCGCCGCCAGCGCGGTATCCCCGTGCAGGCGGTCCATGAATGCCGCAACGTCGATGGGATGGGCTGGCGCCAAGCGTGGATTTCCGGGTGAAGTCGAAGTTCCGAGTGAAACTAAGAATAGCGCCATCCCAACTCAATTGGCGGTCACGGTGTCAGCTTGGGCCAGTGCGCGTCCAGCCGGGTCATGATGGCCGCGAAGGCCTCGATGCCGTCCCACAGGTTCTGGAGCCGCAGGTTCTCGTCCTTGGCGTGCTGATTGTCGTCGTGGTTGGCGATGGGGAAGATCACGAGGGGCACGCCCAGCGCATGCTCGATCATGCTCGTGGGGAGGGATCCCCCCAGCGTCGGGACGCGCAGCACCGGCTTGCCGAGCATCTCGTCGAGCGTCGCGGTGAGCGCCTGCGACACGGGCTGGTCGAGGCTCACTCGCGTCGCCTCGTCACCCTCGCCCCAGGTCATCCGGACCACCTTGCGGTGCCCCAGTCGTTCGGCGTCCGTGGCCGCGGCGTGCGTGACATACCAGCCGTTCGCCTTCAGGTGCGCCTCCACGAGTTCGCGCACGTGCGCCGGCGTCTGCTTTGGCACGAGGCGGAAGTCGAAGGACGCCTTGGCTTCCGTCGCAATGGCGTTGGCGGCGAGCCCTTCCACTTGCCCGACGCGCAAGCCCCTCATGTTGATCGCCGGAAGCAGGATCCGCTCGGCGAGGAGCGCGTTGTCCGCCTCGGTGCCGCCGAGGAGCAGTTCACGGCGCAGGGCGCTGTCCACCGGCGGGAGGGCGCGCACGGCGGCCAGTTCCCGGGCCGTCGGCGGCACCACGTCGTCGTAGTAGCCCTTGATGAGGATGCGTCCGTCGATGTCGCGCATCGAGCGCGCGAGGTCGGCGAGGAGCATCCCCGGATTCGGCGCCCAATTGCCATAATGCCCGCTGTGCAGCGCCTTGGCGGGACCGTACACCGTCAGCTCGAGCCCCATCGCGCCGCGCGCGCCGAAGGCCACCTGCATGCCGCGGCTCTGGTGCGTGGGGCCGTCGCAGAAGAGCCAGGCGTCGGCCGCGAGCAGCGCCTTGTTCGCCGCGAGGATCTGCGGCAGGTGGGCGGAACCGGATTCCTCCTCACCCTCGAAGAAGAACTTGACGTTGATCGTGGGAGACTTGCCGAGCGCGCGCAGCGCGTCGAGCGAATTCAGGATGGCGTTGATGGGCGCCTTGTCGTCGCCCGCGCCGCGCGCAAAGATGCGCGCCTCGGGGTTCAGCCGTCCGCGCTCCGGAAGCGGCACGTCCACCCATTCGCCGCCGCGGAGTTCGCGCAGCTGCGCGGCATAGGGGGCGCCGCCCTTCCATTCCGTGGGATCCACGGGCTGGCCGTCGTAGTGCGCATAGACGACGATGGTGCGCGTCGCCCCTGGCGCGCGCAGCTCGCCGTACACCGCGGGCGGCCAGTTGCCGTTCTCGAGCAGCCGCGCCGCGACGCCGCGCCTGGCGAGCATGCCGACGATGGCCGTCGCGTTGCGGCGCAGCGCCTCGCCGTCGTTCTTGGTGTTCGGAATGGCGAGGAACTCGGCGTATTCCCGCACGATCTGCGGTTCGCGGGCCTCACGCCAGGTGCGCACCTGCTCGCGGAGCGTCTGGGCGCTGAGTGGCGAGGCGAGGACCGCGATCGCGAGCAAGGGATGGCGGATGGCAGAGAGCGGATGGCGGATCTTCATTGTCGCGGAGACCAGTGTGTACGGAGGTTCACGGAGACTGCAGGAATGATGGCGGTTGGAAACCCGGCGGGGGAGGGTGCCGGAGGGCTGATGGGCGGCTGATCCGATCGTGTTCTCCGGACAGCCGCCCATCGCCGGCAGCGACCGCAATCGCCAGTCGCAATCCGAGTTCGCAATCGTAAATCGGAATCCGAATTCCCAATCCTCTATCTCTTCCGAAGCCCCTTTCCCGCCATCACGCCCGTCGGCTGCCCCTCGGCCACCGCCGCCTTCCCGTTCACGAAGACCCACTGCATCCCCACGCTCAACCTCTCGGGCTCCACGTAGGTCGCCAGCTCGCGGATCGTCCTGGGGTCAAACACGATCACGTCCGCGTAGAATCTCGGTGCCAGCGAGCCGCGCTCCTTGATGCCGTAGACGTCGGCAACCTGCGACGTGGCCGACTGCACCATGCGCTCCATCGTGATGACGGGCTTGTCGAGCACGTAACGGCGGATCTTGCGCGGGTACGTGCCATAGAGGCGCGGGTGTCCGCCCGAGCCGTCGGAGCTGGTCATCACGTACGGATCCTTCATGAACGTCTCGACGTCGCGCTCGTTCATGTTGAAGGATGCCACGCCCATGTCGATCCCTCGGCGGATCAGCTCGAGCGCCGTTTCCGACGGTGGCATCTTCAGGTCGGCGGCCACCTGGCTCAGGTACTTGCCGATGTACGGCTTGGCGTTGTCCCCGCCGTTGATGAGCAGCATCGTGGTGTCGCCGCCGCGGCGCCGCAGGTTGTTGCGCATCTCGACGAGGATCTTCTCGCGCGTCGCCGAGTCGGCAATGCGCGCCTGCAGCGAGTCGCGGCCGCCCGCCTGCGCCCAGCGTGGCAGCAGCGCGGCGCTCAGCCCCGTGCCGCTCGCCGTCCACGGATACTGGTCGGCCACGACCATATGACCGGTGGCGCGCTCCTCGCGCATCAGGCGCAGCACGCTGTCGGCATAGCCCCACACGTCGATGCCCAGCGCCTTCACGTGGCCGAGGTTGGTGGTCAACCCCGACTCGCGTCCAATGCGAATGGCCTCGCGCACCGAGTTCATCAGGCCGATGGTATAGGAGCTCTCGTCGCGCTGGTGCGTGTCGTACACGCCGCCGTACGGCTTGGCGGCGGAGGTCACGGCGATCACCTCGTCGATGCTCGCGTAGTTCTGCGGCGCGTAGAACAGTCCGGAGCCCACACCGAAGGCGCCCTCGCGCATCGCCTTGTCCACCAGCTTGCGCATGCTGTCGATCTGCGCCGGCGAGGCGGGGGCCGACGACGCGCCCATCACGTGGCTGCGCAGCGTCCCGAAGCCGACCATCGCGAAGGTGTTGGTGCCGAGTCCCTTCTTTTCCGTCTCGGTCTGGATGCGGGCCACGTCCCACGGGCCGCGGCCATCCGGACTATTGGTGACCGTGGTGACGCCCTGCATCAGCGCCGGAATGTTCCGCCGCCGCTCGTCATTGAACCGGTCCACGCCTTCCATGGAGTGCGTGTGCGGGTCAATGAAGCCCGGTGCGACAATGAGCCCCTTCGCGTCAATCGTCTTGCCCGCCTTCACCTGCGCCTTGGCCGCGTCGCCGACGAAGACCACGCGGTCGCCGCGAATGCCGACGTCGGCCACGCGCCCCGGTTTGCCCGACCCGTCGTAGACGGTCCCCCCTTTGATGAGGATGTCGACGGAGTCGGCGCGGGCGACGGTGAACGCCAGGAGCAGCGGAAGCAGCAGCGGCATGATGAGCTCAGCGAAGAAAGGTCTCACAGAAGGTCGGACACCCGACAGAGCAACGGAAGAGAGGCCCCCAACGTTGGAGGCCCCCCTTCCTGTTCCCGTTCCCCCACCGTGCCCGTGCCCTTGCACCGACTAAGGCAAGGGCACAGTCACGGGCCTACTTCTTGGGATTGAGGATATCGTCAATCTCCGTGTGCAGGTCCTGCAGGTGCGCGCGGACGACCGCGTTGCCCGCCTTGGCGGTCGCCGCCTTCACCTGCGCGTCGAGCGTGCGCAGTTCGGCGCGCAGCAGCGCGCGCGCGTCGCTCGTCGGGCGGGCCGGCAGGATCGAAAACTGTCCGGTCTGGCCGAACGAGACGCGCGGCGACGGCGTGGCCGTCAGCTTGGCCTTCACCGCCTCCACATAGGAGCGCTGGAGCGTGCGGCGGTAGACGTCGATCGTCACCGTCCCGGCGCCCAGCTCGCTGAAGATTCCGCCGCGCAGGTCGCCCAGCATCTCGGCGAGCGAATACGCCTCGCCCGGCTTGGCCATTGCCTCGAACTCGATGAGGCGCGCCAGGCGGTCGTCGTTCATCAGGCCGGTGATGAGCCCGCGCTGCGCCTGGTTGATGCGCGCCACCGAGCCCTCCGGCTCGATGCGGCGCAGGATGGCTTGGTCGACGAAGTACGTCGGTGTCCTGAACGCGTTCTCGTTGAGGAACTTCACCGCTTCGCGCTGCCGCGCCGCGCTGACCGGCGTAAACCGCGGTCCCGGCTGCGCGCCGTACTTCTCCTGCGTCTCAGCGGCGCCGACGATGGCCACGACATGGCGCATCTCGGTGGACCACTGGCCGATGAGCCGACCGTACAATTCCTTGAGGTTCTCGTTGTCTTCGAGCGGCGACGTGACCGCCGGCGCCACCATCGGAACGAGGCGCTTGATGTTCTTGAGGCCCAGCGCCGTCGCTCGCACCGCGTCGGCATCGCCCACCGCCTCGGTGTTGTTGCCCGGGTCGGCGCCGAAGTCGTCCGTCGTCGAGAAGCGGAACCACGGCGTCTTGTCCTGCTCGCGCGCCCACGCGTCGAGCGTCGGGCGTTCGTCGTCCGGCGTCTTGGCGGCCGGGATCGGCGCGTAGCCCCAGTGCGTCATGTACACGTCGTACGGGCCCTGCTTCGGGATCAGGTCGCCGAGGGCGATGCCGTCCTCCGGCTGCGCGACGTAGTTGAAGCGCGAGTAATCCATCAGCGTCGGGGTGTGGCCGTTCTTCGCCACCCACGTCTTCGAGCGCACCGAGTCCACCGGATACAGCGAACTCGCTTTCATGTTGTGCGGGAAGCCGAGCGAGTGGCCGATCTCGTGGGCGATCACGTACTCCATCAGCCGCCCCTGCAGCGAATCGGGGAAGGGGAGCTTCTGTGCGCGCGGGTCGAGCGCCCCAACCTGCGTCCAGTACCAGTCGCGGTTGAGGTTCATCACGTTGTGGTAGATCTGCAGGTCGGCTTCCATGATCTCGCCCGACCGCGGGTCGTGCACGTGCGGGCCGACGGCGTTCTCGATGGTGCTCGGCAGCCAGCGAATGACGGAGTAGCGCGCGTCCTCGGGCGACCAGTCGGGATCTTCCGCCGCCGACGGCGCGTCCTTGGCGATGATGCCGTTCTTGAAGCCGGCGGCTTCAAAGGCCGGCTGCCAGCTGGTGATCGCCTTGCGCACCCAGGGCTTCAGCCACTCGGGCGTGGCGGGATCCACGTAATAGACGATGGGCTTCACCGGCTCGCTGATGGCGGCCGACGGGTCCTTCTTCTCCAGGCGATAGCGCGTGATGAAGCACCGCGCCTCCGACCGCTGCTCCGGGCGCGAAAAATCGATGGAGGTCGTGCGGAAGTAGCCGACGCGCGAGTCGCAGAGGCGCGGCTTCATCGGCTGCTCGGGCAGCTTCACCATCGACCAGTGCACCAGGTAGCTCTCGCTCTGCGGCGGGGCGCCGGGGGCGGCCGTCGGCATGCCGCCGCCGAACGGACTCGGCGCGGGCGTCGGCGTGGCGTTGATGGTGAGGGTGGCCTCAGTCTCGATGTTGGTCGGGAAGGTGGCCACGCGCTCGAAGAAGGTGCGGGATGCATCAAGCGTGCCGCGGTAGCGCTTCAGGACGCTGATCTCGGTGGGCGGTGCCGTGAAGAGGCGCGTCACTTCCACGACGGCAGCCGAATCGGGGCCGTACGCCTCGACGTTGAAGGCGCCGAGGATGATGTCGTAGTTGGCCGCGTCCACCGCCTTGGCCACCGACGACGACGGGTCGGCGATGATGGCGAAGCTGACGGCCTTGAGCAGCACCCGGTGCTCGCGGCGCTCCCAGCGCACGACGCGATTGTCGAGCGCCTGTCCGCCGTAGCCATTCCCCTCGTTGGTCTTGGCGATCTGCGTCACGAGGAGCATGTCCTTGCCAAGCTCCGCCTTGGGGATCTCGTAGTAGAGGCGTGAGCCGATGCGGTGCGTCTTGAAGAGGCCGGCCTTGGTCTTTACATCGCCGCGAATGACGGTCGCATACGGACGAGGCGTCGGGTCGGAAGCCGCGCCGGCTCCACCGGGGCCGCCGGGCGCCGTGGGAGCGCCCTGACCGGGTCGCGTGCTGTCCGGACGGGCCGGAGCACCGGGGACGGCCGCAGCGCCGCCCGCCGTGTTGGCGCCCGCGGCCGGGCGCGCCGGCTGCGGCGTGGTGGCCGGGGCTGGCTGCTGCGAGCAGCTGGCGAGCGTCAGGAGCGAAAGAGCGAGAGAGATTCTGCGCAAGGTCGGCTCTCAGTGAAGGGAGTGCACCGGCCCGTTGGCTAGGCGTCAGGTTCGACGACGAGCCCGGCCGGCAGGGTGAAGGTGGCGATCGTACCCAGCGTGACGCCGTGCGAGGCGAACCACCCCTGGTTCACCTCAATTGCGTACCGCATCAGCCCAGCGTTGAACCCGCCGACCACCGTGGTGCTGTTCGGCGCCATGTCGGCGAGGAAGATGACCTTCTTGCTCGCGTCGAGGAACGCGATGGACAGCGGAATCGGGGTGTCCTTCATCCAGAATCCGCGCTGCCGGTCGTCGGAGAAGACGCAGAGCATGCCGCTGTCGGCGGCCATCGTCGTCACGCCCGTGAGTCCCTTGGTACGCGAGGCGTTCGTGGCGGCAATGGCTACCTTCAAAGTGGCGCCGTTCAGGGTGACCGTATTGGCGGTCGCCGGATGAGGCCCCGATGGCGACGAGTCGGAGCAGGCCACCCCCGCAACAAGGGCGGCCAGCAGGGTTGTGCGACGCAGCAGGCGGGCAGTGGCGGGCATAATTATATGAAGATGGCGGGGCCCGCCGGGCGGCGCCACGCGTTCACCGGGGCTTCCGCGCCCCTTTCTCGCCCAGCGGCGTGGCGCGGGGGGCGCCCGCGCGAATGGAGCCGTCGCCGAACTTCTCGCGGACCCGGTCCACGGCGCGCGAGAGCGCGCGGTCCCGCGCGCTCTCCAGCGGCGCCGGCGCATGCGGCGCCTTCGCGTGCGCCGGCGCCGCGGCGCCGAACAGCTCGCGCTGTTCGGCGTCGCGCGCCGGCGAGAACTTCGACAGCGCCACCCCCGCCAGCCGCACCGGAGCCGTCCAATTGCGCCGCAGTTCAGACAGCAGGTCGCGCGCTGCGGCGGCCACCGCCGTGTCGGACGAGACGGGCTCGTCCACCGTGCGGCTCATCGTGCGCGTCGTCCATTTCTGGTCGCGCACCTTGACCGTGATGGTGCGGGCCTCGAGACCGTCACCGCGCAGGTCGGCGGCGACCCGGTGCGCCAGCACGAGCAGTTCGCGGCGCAGGACGGCGTCGTCGGCGATGTCATGGTCGAAGGTCTCCTCGCGGCTCACCTGCTTGGCCGGCGCGTGCGGCTCGACGGCCGAATCGCTCTCACCGCGCGCCTTGCGGAGCACTCGATACGCCGTCTCGCGCCCGATCCACCGGGCGAGGCTCGCCGCGTCGGCGTCGAGCACGTCGCGCACCGCGACCAGCCCGACCTTGCCCAGCTTCTCCTGCAGTTTGGGCCCGATGCCGGGCAGGTCGGCGAGGGCGAGGGTGCGCATGAACGGAAGCACCGCGTCGTCCTCGACCACATGCACGCCGGTGGCGCCGGTCCGCGGTTTGGGTTTCGCGCGCTCCACGGCGAGCTTCGCGACGAGCTTGTTGGGGCCGATGCCGATGGAAACGCGCATCCCCGTCTCGGCAAAGACGGCGTCCCGGATGCGCCGCGCCGTCTCGCCAATCGGTTCGTGGTGATACAGCGCCTCGGTGCCCGAGAGGTCGAGGTACCACTCGTCGATGCTGGCCGCTTCGACGAGCGGGGTGAAGCCGTCGAGGACGCGGCGGATGGCGCGGCTCGTGTCGGCGCAGGCCGTGCGCGGCACCGGGACGCACATCGCCGATGGGCAGAGCCGGAGGGCCTGCGAGATGGGCATGCCGCTCCGCACGCCGAAGGCGCGGGTCTCGTACGACGCGGAGCAGACGACCCCGCGCGACCCCGGCCGGCCGCCGACGATCAGCAGCGTCGCCCGGCCGGCCCCTGCGGGCTCGACCGCGCGGGCCACGGCCACGAAGAAAGCGTCGGCGTCGACGAGGAGGATTCTGGACACGATCCGATTGAGGATTTGGAATTCGGAACTGGATATGGGATTACGATAACGGATTCCGAATTGCGATGGGGGGCCCCGAAGGAGCCCCCCATCCCAATCGAGCGTCGTTGTCTTGAATCGGAATCCTGAATCTCGTGCCGGATTCCAGATCCTCAATCGTCTGAAGTCCTACTGGTTCGTGGTATTATCCAGGAACAGCGACGTCGTCCCGCGCAGCGTGATCGTGTAGACGCGTCCGGCGGAGAACTGCACCGCCGTGCGGGTGACCTTCGACACGCCGGCGGCGTCCTTGGCCTCGATGTTGTACGAGCCGGTCGGCACGCCGACGAACGCACTGCCGGCCTTGTACGCCGTGATGGCGCCAATGGCCGCCTGCGGCGTGGCCGTGGTCGTATTCGTCCCGTACAGCGTCAGCGGCGTTGCGGTCGGGCTGGCGTTGACGAACCGGACCAGGGCCTGGCTCCAGTCCACCGTGCCGGGGAAATTGTCCTCGACCACGAACGCTTCGGCCGTCTTCGCCGTCGCGTCGTAGACGCCGCTGATGTAGTACGAGTACGCCTTGCCGGCGGTCAGGCTCGCCGTGACCTTCGACACCACCGTGGCGCGCGACGTCGTGTCGGCGAGCTTGGCGGAGAGGTCATACGAGCCCGGCGTGATGGCGCTGTAATAGCCGCCCGCCGTGACGCCGCCCGAGA
Source organism: Gemmatimonadaceae bacterium (assembly GCA_036504815.1). Lineage (NCBI taxonomy): Bacteria > Pseudomonadati > Gemmatimonadota > Gemmatimonadia > Gemmatimonadales > Gemmatimonadaceae > Gemmatimonadaceae bacterium. The sequence goes on from DASXUN010000006.1 coordinate 64,221, forward strand.
TGACGCCGGTGATCGATTCGACGCCGCCCGTGACGATGCCCGTCTTGGAGTCGATGACCACCCCGACGCTGCTGAGGCCGGCCATCTTGTCGTTGTTGGCGTAGAAGTACACGCCGGGTGCGCCGACGCTGAAGTTGAAGAACTTGATGCGGGACTCCGCCATGGGGCCCGTGATGTCCGGGAAGGCTTCCTTGCCGCAGGACGACAGCACGGTCGCACACAGCAGTACCGCAATGGATGCGAGTTTTTTCATGGTCCGTTACGGTTGAGTGATCCAGAGCGGCTTCGTATGATAGTCGGCCGCATCAGCGCCGATCTTCTTCAGGGACTCCATGTTCCAGACGTATTCCGAGTTGTAGCGCGGGCGGATGCGCTGCACCACCTTGCCCGCGTTGTCGCCGTACAGGGTGGCGGACGGCGGCACGAATCCGGGGAAGACCTGCTTGCCGCTGGCCGGATCGATGTCCGTGTAGTGATAGCGGCGCATGTCCATCCAGAGCTCGTTGTGCCCCCAGCCCCACTGCGCGATGTACTTCTGCGACATGATGTGGGTGAGGGTCAGCCCGGCGGCAGTCGCCGGCACGATGTTCGGATCGGCCAGGAAGGCGTTCTTCTCCGCCGCGGTGATCTGCGTCGGCGTGCCGCTGGCGTCGAGGTTGCGCGCGTTGACGAAGTCGATGTGCGCGGCGATGGCGTTCTTGTACGCGGTCAGCGCCGTCGCCTTGTCGCCCATCCGATACGCCGCCTCGGCCTTCACGAACTGCAGCTGCGCATACGTGATGGCGGGGAAGCGCGACTTGTCGTCAAAGAGGTAACGCGTCGGCGACCCGGAGGCGGGTGAGGCGGCGTACCCCCAGATGTTCATGGGGCGCTGCGCCGTGGAGAGCGCGCCGTAGGTGCCCAGCGCCGGATCGAGGCCGCGATAGGCGCCGTCCGGGGCCGGCGACAGCATCCGGCTCATGCGCGGATCGACGGTGCCGCCGAACTGCGTGCCGTCCATCAGGCCCACGATGAAGTAGGTCTGGCGGTACGACGTCAGGTTGCCGCGCGTCGGGCCGTAGAAGTTGCGGTCGTCATTCACCGTGGCCGGGAACTGGAGCAGCGCGTCATCGGCGTTGCTGGCCAGCGCGAGGTCGACATTGGCGATGACGTCCGCCGGCTTGTACGCCGCCTTGTTGGTGAAGTGGTTCAGCGCGATGGCCTTGAGGCCGTACGCCACCTTCAGCCACTTCGTCCGGTCGCCGGCGTAGATCTTGTCCGTCCGGCCCAGGTACGTCGCGTTGACGGCGCCGTCGGTGCGCTTGAGGTTCTCGATCGCCTTGTCGAGCAGGCGCAGGACCTCGCTGTACGCGTATTCCTGGGTGTCGTAATTGAAGTAGAACTTGTTCTGGTCGATCGCCTCCTTGACGATGATCTCGCCGTGGAGGTCGGTCAGCACCATCCAGCCCCACCCCTTGAGGATGTAGCCGACGCCCAGCACGTCCCAGCGCTCCTCCGCCTCGGCCTTGGTCATCATGTCGACCAGGTTCTGGCCAAACGACCAGTACACGTCGCGCCACTGCTGCGCGCCGTTGTCGGAGCCGGGGTCGTACCCCATGCGGTCCCACGTGCTGGGGCTCGAGCCGACCAGGATGAGCTGCTGCGTGTAGCGGCTGACGAAGCGGCCGTCCCACTGCGGGGACGACACCCACCAGTGCAGCATCGGCGACAGGTACAGGTTCGCCGACGCCGTCTGCGGGGCGTTCGGGTTCGTGTTGACGTCGAGGAAGTCCTGACAACTCGCCGTCAGTGCGAGGGAACCCACCAGCAGGGTTGCGAAGAGTTTTTTCATCGGCGTCTTCTTGGTCACAGTGAAATGAGTCGCGTGACGGAGGGGAGTCCTGAGGTTGTTGGTCATGGTCAGAACCCCACCTTGAGCCCGAACGCGATTCCCTTCGGCATCGGGAAGTTGCCGTAGTCGATGCCCGCCGCGCCCGACCCGCCGAGGGCGGCCGTGTTGCCGTTCACCACCGGGTCCATGCCGGTGTAGTTCGTCTCCATCCACAGGTCCGTGCCGGTGATGTAGAGGCTCGCATCGCGCGCGCGCAGCCACTTGCCCGGGATCTGGTAGCGGACGGTCACGTCCTTCAGGCGGATCCAGTTGATGTCCTTCTCGATGAACAGTTCCTCGCTCATCGCGAGGTAGTAGTTGGTGTTGATGGCCGGGATCACGACGATGTTGTTCTTCGTCGGGGTCGCCGAGTTCTCGAGACCGTCACGGAGCACGCCCTTGATGACGCGCGGCTGGTTGCGGTCGAGCGTGCGCATGCTGAGGCCGCGCACGGTGAGATAGTGATCGGTAGCGTTCATGATGTCGCCGCCCTTCCGGATGTCGAGCAGGAAGGAGACCGACACCTTCTTGTAGCGGACCGTGTTCGTGACGCCCAGCGTGAAGTCGGGCTGGCGGTCGTAGCCGCGGTCCACGAAGACCGAGTTCGTGAGCGGAAGGCCCGTCGCCGGGTTGATCAGGAGGTCGCCGGCCTTGTTGCGCTGGTAGAAGAAGCCGGTGAGCGAACGCGTGCTGCTGCCCGGGGTCACGCCGTTGCGGACGTTGCCATACAGCCACGTGTCCGACATGTACGACTCAGGGAGCGCGTTCGGCAGCGCGAGGACGCGGCCGAAGGAATGATCGAAGTTCGCCTGCACGTCCCACGAGAGGTCGTTCTTCAGGTACGGCGTGGCGCGCAGCGTGATCTCGGTGCCTTCGTTGCGCGTCTTGGCGCCGTTCAGGTTGAACAGGATGTACCCGGTGGCGTACGAGCCGCGGATGTTCTCGACGATCTGGTCCTTGGTCTCCTTGCGATACCAGGTGACGTCGACGCCGAGCCGGTCGTCGAGGAAGCTCAGTTCCGTCCCGATTTCGTACGAGTTGGCGAACTCCGGCTTGAGCTTCAGGTTCGGGCCCCAGAAGCCGTACCCGTAGCCGCCGTACGACGTCAGCTTGTACTCCAGCGACGGACGGTACGCGTACGGCCGCGCGTCCTTGCCGACCTGCGCGAAGCCGGCGCGCAGCTTGCCGCTCGTGAGGTACTTCGTCAGCGACGGGAAGGCGTCGGTGAAGATGAAGCTGCCCGACACCGACGGATAGAAGAACGAGTTCCGTTCCCGCGGGATCGTGGACGTCCAGTCATTGCGGCCGGTGACCGTGACGTACAGGTACTTGTTGTAGTCCACGGTGGCGCTGCCGAACACGCTGATGAGGCGGCGCTGCGAAATCACCGTGCGCGCGGTGCGGGAGCTGGTGTTGTTGATCGACACGAAGTTCGGGTCGAGGAAGCCCAGTCCCTGCTGCGCGTCGGTGTTCGACTTGTAGTCGTTGATCGCGTTGCCGACCACGCCGCTCAACGAGAATCCCTGCCAGACCTGGCGGCTGTTGATGTTCAGCAGCGTCTGCGTGGAGATGTTGCGCGTCAGGTCGGTGTTGATGTCCAGGATGCCGCCGTTCGAGAAGCCCTTGGTGCTCTCGGGGTGGCGCAGGATCAGGTTCGAGTTGGCGTAGTTGTCGACGCCGATGTTCGTCTTCAGGTTGCCCCACGAGAACGGCGCGATGGTCAGGCCGATGTTCGTGAGGATGCGGTTCGTCTTCGCGTTGATCTGGTTCTTCGCGACGCTGAAGTACGGGTTGTCGTTCTCCGAGGCGTCGCCCAGCGACGTGTAGCGGCGGCGGGTGCCGGCGGGCGTCTGCCAGTCGGCGGCGTTGTCATCCGACGGCCACGCGATGAGGCCGAGCAGCGGGCCGCCCGCGCCCTTCAGCGCCTGGTCGTTCGTCGAGTACGCGTACGTCATCGACAGGTCGGCCTTCAGCCACGAGTTCACGACCGCCTGCGACGCGCCGGTGAGGTTGATGCGGTTGTAGTTCGTGTTCGGCACCACGCCTTCCTGCTTGTCCGCGGAGACCGAGATGCGGTAGTTGATCCGGTTGTCCGGGGCGGCGCCGCTGAACGCCAGCGAGTGCTTCTGCGTCAGCGCCGTGCGGAAGAAGCCGCCGACATTGTCGTAGAACTTCGTGCCCGGGGCGTACGGGACGCCGTAGTACAGGTAGGTCGAGCTGCCGAGGATCGGGCTGCCCGACGCGTTGATCGCGCTGTACACCTTCTGGATCTCGGGCTCGCCGCCCGGGGAGTCCATGCGGAAGTAGTTGCTGTACTCGAAGCCGCCGGTCCCGGGCTTCCCGCGCTTGGTCGTGATGACGATCGCGCCGTTGGCGGCGTCGATGCCGTACAGCGCCGAGGCTTCCGGGCCCTTCAGCACGACGAGCGACTCGATGTCCTCGGGATTGATGTCCGAGGCGCGGTTCGTGAAGTCGAGGCCGCGATTGTCGAACGAGGTGGGCGAGTTCGGCGCGTCGGACGCGAACTGCGCCGTCAGCATCGTCTTGTTGTCGAGCGGCAGCCCGTCGATGATCATCAGCGGCTGGTTCGAGCTCGAAATCGAGCTGATCCCGCGGATGGTGATCGAGGTGGAGGCGCCCGGGACGCCCGACGTCGACGTGACTTCGACGCCCGCCACGCGCCCCTGCAGCGCGTTGATGAAGTTCTGGCGGTTCGTCTGCGCGATGTCGGCGCCCGAGACGCTCTGCTGCGCCGTGCCGATCGCGCGCTTCACGTTGGTCTGGCCGAGCGCGGAGACGACGACGGCGTCGAGGCTCGTCGCGACCTTGCGGAACTGGACGTTGATGACGTCCGCGGCGCCAACCGTCCGCTCCTCCATCGCATGCCCGATGAAGCGGAACTGCAGCACCTGGCCGACTTCGACACGGATCGAGTAGTTGCCGTCGAAGCTCGTCAGGCCGCCGAGGCGGGTGCCCTTGATGACGACCTGCGCGCCCTGGACGGGCGCGCCGACGTCGTTGGTCACCTTGCCGGTCACGGTCTTCTGCTGCGCAAATGCTTGCGCGGCGCAGAACACCAGGGCCGTCAACGCCATGAGGACTCTGTTTTTCATCATGAGGTGTACCGTGTGTTGGTGGACAGTGAGACACTTCCAGCCGCGCCCGCGCACGCCGTTCGGCGCATCATCGGCGGGGGCTCCAAGCTCCACATCAGGGAGACAAGCTGCCAGGGCTCCTAGGGGGTGGTTGGGGAAAGTACGATCCCACAGAAGATGCGGATGCGAAGCGCCACTCGGCAAGAGTGACTCACCCGATATTGTGCGCGCGTACTAGAGAGGAGACGCGGTGTGCCACGCAAACAAATGGGAGGCGCCGATTGGCGCCTCCCATTTGCCTGCTGCCTCTGCGTGACGCGCGGTCCGTCATCGGAACCCGCATCACCAATCGTCGATCACCCTACATCTCGATGATCACGACGCGCCGATTGAGCGCGCGCCCTTCCTTCGTGCCGTTGTCCGCGGCGGGATTGCTCTCGCCAAATCCCTTGGTGCTCATGCGCGAGGCATCGATGCCGCGATCGCGCAGGTACTTGAGGACCGTGGCCGCGCGGCGTTCCGACAGCGCCTGGTTGTAGGCGTCGGTGCCGATGTTGTCCGTGTGACCCTGAATCTCGACCCGGGCTCCCGGGTTCGCGTTCAGGTACTTCACCGCGGCTTCGAGCGTGTCCTTGCCGGCCTGCTTCAGCGACGACTTGTCGAAGTCGAAGTAGACGCCGGTGAGACGGAAGACCTCACGCGGCTTCGGCGCCGGAGCGGGCGGCGGCGGCGGAGCCGGGGCCGGCGCAGGCTCGACCTTCGGGGCCGGCGGCGGGGGCGGCGGCGGAGCCGGGGCGGGCGCCGGAGCGGGCGGCGGCGGCGGCGGAGGCGGCACGACGACGACGCACGGCGACGAACCCTTGCCGCCAAAGAAGCGGCTCAAGCCGGCGCGCAGGCTCAGCGTCTGCGTGCGGTCGCCCGTCGGGATCTGGTCCGACGGATCCTTGAAGTCCATCACGCCGCTGGTGCGCAGCGCCCAGTTGTCCCCCACGCAGAAGCGGATGCCAACCTGCGCGTTGCCACCCGAGTCAAACTGGTTCTTGGTGGTGTCCGTCCGGTACTGCGAGCCAGTCCAGCCGCCGCCGAAGAAGACCGAGCGGCGCGCGCCCCACGGAATGTGATAGAGCAGGTCGAAGCGATGGTTCAACGCGGTCAGGTCGCCAACACGCGTGCTTTGCGTCGCGCCAAAATCGCCCTCGTACTGGAAGGCGATGCGCTGGACGAGCGGAATGCTGATCATACCACCGAGCCCGAAGGCCGGGTCGAGCTTCGTCACATCCGCAAACTTCGTGTACTGCCCGTACACGCCGATTTCCACCGGCGTAAAGGCCTGCTGCGCGGCCAGCGGCAGCGCCGCGGCGAGCGAGAGTGCCACTACCGACAAACGAGTTCGCATAAGGAGAAGTCTCCAGCGAGTGTGATGGGGGAGCACCCGGCGCGTCCGAGGACACGCCAGTTGCCAGGTCGCGGCATCGCGAGACAGGGAACCGTGGGCCGTCGGTCCTTACGAGGTCCACGAGGCACCGCGCTTGGACCAGTTTCGCCAATATAGCATCTTTTGACGGACAAATTGCCCCGAATGCCACCTACTGAGACCGTCCGACCCCCCACTTGGTTCCCCGCACCGGATGCGCGGACGCGCACCTCGATGGGGCGGTTCTTCGCGTGGGTGGCCGAACGACAGCCGTCCGCGCCTGCCCCCGAAGCGCCCTGGGCCGACTGGCATGCATGGTCCATCCGGGAGCGGGAGGCGTTCTGGGCCGCCCTTTGGGAGTGGACCGGGGTCGTGGCCGAGCCGCTCCCGGGTGGTGGCGCCTGGGATGCGGTTTGCCTCGGCCGCGAGCGGATGGCGCCCCCGGATCCCCTGCTCGGGCCGCGCTGGTTCGAAGGCGCGCGCCTGAACTTTGCCGAGAACCTCCTGCGCCGGCGAGACGACGGCCTGGCCATCATTGCCCGCGACGAACGGGACGGGACATCCCGGCGCCTGACCTACGGCCAACTGGCCGCCGAGGTGGCCGCCGTCGCGGCGGCCATGCGGCGGGCGGGACTGGTGGCCGGAGACCGTGTCGCGGCCTTCATGCCAAACATCTCCGAGACGGTGATCGCCATGCTGGCCGCCTCATCCATCGGCTGCGTCTGGACATCGTGCTCGCCCGACTTCGGCGTTCGTGGGGTGCTGGACCGCTTCGGGCAGGTAACGCCGCGGCTCCTCGTCTGCGCCGACGGATACCGGTACGCCGGGAAGGAGATCGACTGCCTGGATCGCGTGCGCGAGATCGCGGACGCGCTGCCAACCGTGGAGCACGTCGTCATCGTGCCGCTGCTGCGTGACGCGATGCCTGACGCCGCTGATGCGACGCGTGTGCGCGCCGGCATCGGCTGGGCCGAGTTTGCGGCGCTGGGGCGCGGATCGCCGCTCGCCTTCACTCGCCTCCCGTTCAATCATCCGCTGTACATCATGTACTCCTCGGGGACGACGGGACTGCCGAAGTGCATGGTGCACGGGGCCGGGGGGACGCTGTTGCAGCACCTCAAGGAGCATCACCTGCACCTCGACCTGCGCGCCGACGAGCGGTTGTTCTACTTCACGACGTGCGGCTGGATGATGTGGAACTGGCTCGTGTCGGGGCTGGCTACCGGCGCGGCGCTCGTGCTGTACGACGGCGCGCCCATGCCGCCGGGGCGCGAAGGGCTGCTGTGGGAGATGGCCGAAGAGGAGGAGATCGCGGTTTTCGGAACGAGCGCGCGGTATCTCGCGCTCTCCGAGAAAGCGGGTCTCGTGCCCGGTCGGGCGGTTGGCGCCGGCCGCACTTCGGGACCTGGCGCCCTCCGGGCGCTGCGCGCGATCCTCAGCACGGGAAGCCCGCTGGCCGCACACGCCTACGACTACGTGGCGCGTGATGTAAAGCCGGGGGTGATGCTCGCGAGCATCTCCGGCGGCACCGACCTGATCTCCTGTTTCGCACTCGGCAATCCTCTCGTCCCCGTCCATCGCGGCGAACTGCAGTCGTTCGGCCTGGGGATGGCCGTCGAGATCTGGAACGCTGCACGGAAGCGCGTGATCGGTGAGCCCGGAGAGTTAGTCTGCACCGCGCCATTTCCCTCGATGCCCGTGGCCTTCTGGGGGGATGCCGATGGCAGCCGGTATCGCGAGGCGTATTTCGCGCACGTCCCAGGCGTCTGGCGTCACGGCGACTGGGCCGAGGAGACGCCGCACGGCGGACTCATCATCTACGGGCGCAGCGATGCGACGCTCAATCCCGGCGGCGTCCGCATTGGCACGGCGGAGATCTACCGGCTGGTCGAACAGATCCCGGAAGTGCTGGAGAGTGTCGTGATCGGCCAGGAGGTTCCCGATGGCGCGGGCGGCAGCGACGTGCGCGTGGTCCTCTTCGTGCGGCTGCGCCCCGATGCGGCCTTCTCCGACGCGCTCGCCGATGGCATCCGGCGCGCGATTCGCGCCAACGCGAGCCCGCACCACGTTCCGAGGGTCATCGTGCCGGTGGCCGACATTCCGCGCACGCTGAGCGGAAAGATCAGCGAGCTCGCGGTGCGCGACGTCGTGCACGGGCGCGCGGTGATGAACACCGACGCGCTGGCCAATCCCGAGGCGTTGGCGCTGTTCCGAGACTTGCCGCAGCTCCTGATCTGAGATTGGTGCGCCGCGCCTGCCTTTTTCACCGCGGAGGCACGGAGGAAGCACTGAGGGCCACGGAGTACTACAACTTCTTGGCGTAACTGCGCGCGCCACGCAACGCTCTGCGTGGCGCGATGTCGTTACCCCCAGTTGTAGCCGTTCTCCGTGGCCCTCGGCTCTTCTCCGTGTCTCCGTGGTAAGAAAGTCCAGCGCTACAAAGAAGAACCCTGCCGCCGCACGAGCGTCAGGATCGTATAGACCGCCACGGGCTCATCGTCCTGGTTGCGCACCTCCACGTCCCACGCGACGATGCCCTGCGGAATGCCGTCGGCCGGGGTCTCCTTGGCCGTCTTCTGCTTGCAGGTCAGTCGCGCGCGAATCGTGTCGCCGGGATAGACGGGCTTCACGAAGCGCAGCCCCTCGAGCCCGTAGTTCGCGAGCACCGGGCCGGGCGCGGGATCGACGAACAGGCCAGCCGACGCCGAGAGCACGAAGTAGCCGTGCGCCACCTTGCGCTCGAACACGCCCTGGCGCGCCATCGCGTCGCTCTGATGCGCATAGAAGTGGTCGCCGGAGAGCTCCGAGAACCGGTCCACGTCCGCGTCGGTGATCGTGCGCGCGGGCGTGTGGTACGTCTCGCCGATGGCGAGTTCCTCGAAGTGCTTCCGGAACGGATGCACCGCATCGCCGGTGGTCGCCGCGCCGGGCATGTACTCGTGCGTCACGTGCGTGAGCGTGGTGGGCGATCCCTGCAGCGCGGTGCGCTGCATGAAGTGCAGCACGCCGCGCGCGCCGCCCATCTCCTCGCCGCCGCCGGCGCGCCCGGGGCCGCCATGCACGAGGTGCGGCAGCGGTGAACCGTGGCCGGTGCTCTCTTTCGCGGTGTGGCGGTTAGCGAGCATCAGCCGCCCGTGGTGCGCCGCCACGCCCAGCGCGACGGTGCGTGCCACGGTGTCATTGCCCGTGAAGACCGACCCGACCAGCGACCCGCGCCCGCGCTTGGCGAGCATGATTGCCTCGTCCAGGCTGCCGTACGGCATCAGCGTGTTCACCGGGCCGAAGGCCTCCACGTCATGCGGTGCGGTGCGGCGCAGCGGATCGCGCGAGGCAAAGAGCAGGATCGGGTAGAACGCCCCGCGTGCGGCGTCGGCCCCCGTGACCTCGGGCAGGCCGATCTCGCCGTACACGAGCTCGGCATCCGCCGCGATGGCATCGACGGCGCGCTGCACCTCGCCCACCTGCGCGGCCGCGGCGAGCGGCCCCATGCGCACGCCCTCGACCGCGGGATCGCCGATGACGACGCCCGCCAGCCGCGCGGCGAGCGCGGCGCCGACCTCCTCCACCAGCGACGCGGGCACGAGCGTGCGGCGGATCGCCGTGCATTTCTGTCCGGCCTTCGACGTCATCTCATTCGTGACCTCGCGAATGAACAACGAGAACTCCTCGGTCCCGGGCACCGCGTCCGGGCCGAGCATCGAGAAGTTCAGCGAATCGGCCTCGGCGTTGAACCGGACGTTGTGCTGCACCAGCGAGGGACGCTGGCGCAGCATGCGCGCCGTCTCCGCGCTCCCGGTGAACGCCACGGCGCACTGCTCATCGAGGTGATCGAGCAGGTCGCCCGCGCTGCCGCAGATGAGCTGCACGCTGCCGGCGGGAAGGATGCCGCTCGCCACGATGTCGGCCACGACGGCTTCGGTCAGGTAGCTCGTCGCGGTTGCCGGCTTCACGATCGCCGGGACGCCGGCGAGGAGCGTCGGCGCGAGCTTCTCCAGCATTCCCCAGACGGGGAAGTTGAAGGCGTTGATGTGAACGGCGACGCCCTCGAGCGGGACGCAGATGTGCCGGCCGACGAACGTGCCGAGCTTCGAGAGCCGTTCCGTCGGTCCTTCGACGTGAAAGGGCTCATCGGGAAAGTCGCGGCGTCCGCGCGATGCATACGCGAAGAGCGTCCCGATGCCGCCTTCGATGTCCACCCAACCGTCACGGCGTGTCGCTCCCGTGGCCGCTGAGATGGCGTAGTAGCCCTCGACCCGCGCCATCAGGTGCTGCGCCAGCGCCTTCAGCATCCGCGCGCGCTGGTGGAAGGTCATCGCCCGCAGCACGGGCCCGCCGACCGTGCGCGCGTGGCGCACCATCTCCGCAAAGTCGATGCCGCCGCTCCCCGCTTCGGCGATCACCTCGCCCGTCACGGCGTGGCGCAACGGCGTGCGCGCACCGGTCCCCTGCATCCAGGCGCCGGCCGCGTAGTTGAAGAGGGCGCGCGGCGCGCGCCCTGAGGGATCGAGCGGCGTGGGGAGGGCGGGGGACGGGCTCATCAGTCGCGTCGCGTCTCTCTGAGGGGCTTGTACGTTGCGGCCTGCACGGCGCGATCGGCAGGGACCTCGCGCAGCGGTTCGCACGGCTGCAGCGACTCGCGCAAGCGCGCCGGCAGCGTCTGGTAGAGGGCGGTGCCCGCCGACTTCCACGCGAGCATCTCGTCGCTGACCGGCTTCACGATCCTCGCGGGGTTGCCCACCACCACCGAGCGCGGCGGCACCTTCATTTCGCCGGGCACGAAGCAGAGCGCGCCCACGATGCTCTCGTCGCCGATATCGGCCTGGTCCATCACCACGGCGTTCATGCCGACCAGCACGTTGCGGCCGATGTGCGCGCCATGCACCACCGCGCCGTGGCCGATGTGCGCGTTCTCCTCGAGCCGCACCACGATGCCGGGGAACATGTGCACGATGCACCCTTCCTGGACGTTGCAGCCGTCCGCGATCTCGATGCCGCCCCAGTCACCGCGAATCACGGCGCTCGGCCCCACGTACACGTCGCGCCCGATGGTCACGTTGCCGACGACGGTCGCGTTGGGGTGGATGTAGGCACTCTCGTGCACGACGGGAACGAATCCCTCGAATGCGAAGATGTTCGCCATCGCTACACTCGCTCCATCACCGCGGCCATCCCCTGGCCGACGCCAATGCACATCGTCACCAGCGCAAGGCGGCCGCCGCTGCGCTGCAACTGACGCGCGGCGGTGATGGCGAGTCGCGCCCCCGACATGCCGAGGGGGTGGCCAAGCGCGATCGCGCCGCCGTTCGGATTGATGCGCGGGTCGTCGTCGGCGACGCCGAGGGCGCGCAACGAGGCGAGCACCTGCGCGGCGAAGGCCTCGTTGATCTCGATGATGTCCATCTGATCGATCGTAAGGTCAGCCTTCGCCAGTGCCTTTTGCGAGGCCGGCACCGGGCCGATCCCCATCGTGCGTGGCTCGACGCCGGCCGCCGCGACGGACACAATGCGAGCCATCGGCGTGAGTCCGTGGCGGCGCGCGCCGGCCTCGGAGCAGACGAACGTCGCCGCCGCGCCATCGTTGAGGCCCGACGAGTTGCCGGCCGTGACGGATCCCCTGCCATCGGTGCGAAACGCCGGCTTGAGGCGGGCGAGCCCTTCGCGCGTCGAGTCGGCGCGAATGAACTCGTCGTGCGCGACGAGCCGCGGCGCTCCCTTCGCCTGTGCAATCGCGACCGGCGCGATCTCCTCGGCCAGTCGCCCCGCGTCACGGGCGGATGCGGCCTTCTGCTGCGAGCGCAGCGCGAAGCCATCCTGGTCGTCACGGCTGACGCCGTGCAGCTCGGCCACGTTTTCCGCGGTCTGTCCCATGGAGTCCGTGCCGTAGCGCTCTTTCATTATTGGATTCACGAAGCGCCAGCCGAGCGACGTGTCGTACAGCGCCATGTCGCGAGCGAACGGCTTGCCCGCCTTGGACAGCACGTACGGCGCCCGCGTCATGCTCTCGACGCCGCCGGCGATGTACAGATCGCCGTCGCCCACCGCCACGGCGCGGGCGGCGCTGGCAATGGCGCTGAGCCCGGAGGCACACAGCCGGTTCACGGTTTCACCGGGCACTGTGACGGGAAGTCCGGCCAGGAGCAGCGCCATGCGCGCCACGTTGCGGTTGTCCTCGCCCGCCTGATTGGCGCAGCCGAGGATCACGTCGGCGATGGCATCGGGATCAACCGATGCGTGGCGACCCATCAGTTCGCGGATCACGTGCGCCGCCAGGTCATCGGCGCGCACGTCGGCCAGCGCGCCGCCCAGGCTGCCGATCGGTGTCCGGAGGCCGCCGGCGATGAAGGCATGTGTCATGCGCGAAACCTCGTTCCGTCGCGGGCCGCGCGCCGCAGCAGCGGCGACGGCCGGTAGCGTTCCTCGCCGTATTCCGCCTGCAGCCGCTCGAGCGTGGCCAGCACCGTGGCGGCGCCCACCTCGTCGCACCAGGCCAGCAGGCCCTTGGGGTAATTCACGCCCGCCACCATCGCCGTGTCGAGGTCGGCGGCCGTCGCGACGCCGAGCCGCAGCGCGTCGACGGCCTCATTGATGAGCATCGCCCGAATTCGGTCGAAGATGGCCGCGCCGGCATTGGTGTCAGTCACCGGACTGGGCCGGACGGCGCCCTCGGAATAGTCGTAGAAGCCGCGCTTGGTCTTCCGCCCCAGCAAGCCCGACGCGACCAGCCGCTGCTGCGTGAGCGACGGACGGTAGCGTGGCTCGAAAAAGAAGCCTTCGAAGATCGCTCGCGTCACCGCGAAATTGACATCGTTGCCGATGAAATCCATCAGGGCGAACGGTCCCATGCGGAAGCCCCCGATCTCGCGCATGGCCCAGTCGATGGTGGCGTACGACGCAATCCCTTCCTCCGCGATGCGCAGCGCCTCGCCGTAGAACGGGCGCGCCACGCGGTTCACGATGAAGCCCGGCGTGTCGGAGCAGCGCACGGCGGTCTTGCCCCACGCGGTCATCAACGCCTGGCACGCGTCCGCAATCGCGGCCGACGTGCCGGCCCACGGGACCACTTCCACCAGCGGCATGAGTGGCGGCGGGTTGAAGAAGTGCAGGCCGATGACGCGCGACGGGTTGGGGCAGGCCGCCCCGATGGCGGCGACGGAGAGCGACGACGTGTTGGTCGCGAGCACCGTCTCGTCCCCGACGGCCGCCGCGAGGCGCCGGAAGAGGTCGCGCTTGGCGTCGATCTGCTCGACGATGGCCTCGATGACCACGCCGCATCCGGCGAACGCGCCGACGTCCACGAACTCCGTGTGGGGCTCGATGGTCGTGCGCCCGGACGACGGCTTCTCCACCGCGGTGATCCGCGCGAGCAACGCGGTACGCGTGGTGGCGTCCATCCGTCCGTCCGCCACCACGCTGGCGAGCGTGCGATCGATCGCCGCGTGCGCCTCGGCCGCCGCGCCGGGCCGGGCATCGGCCAGCATCACGGGATGCCCGGCTGCGGCGGCCACCTGCGCGATGCCACGCCCCATGGCTCCCGCGCCCACCACGCCGACCATCGTTGCAGTCGAAAGCATTGGGTCAGTGCCCCGTGAAGCGCGGGGCGCGCTTCTCGAGAAAGGCGTGCACACCCTCGGCATAGTCCGCCGTGCGCCCGGCCTCGCGCTGCAACTGCTCCTCGTACGCCAGCTGCCCATCGAGGTCGACGCCCAGCGACTGATTGAAGGCGCGCTTGATGAGGCCCAGCGCGCGCGTCGGCTGCGTGGCGAGATGCGCGGCGGTGGCGAAGGCGGTCTCGACCAGCGCCTCGGGGGCGACAACCTGGTAGACGAGCCCCAGTTCCTTCGCCTGGTCGGCCGTCACCTTCTCGGCGAGCATGGTCAGCACCGTGGCGCGATGCAGGCCGACGAGGCGCGGGAGGATGAACGTGCCGCCGCTGTCCGGGATGACGCCGATCTTCGCGAACGACTGGACGAAGGTCGCGCTCGACGACGCGAAGACGATGTCGCAGGCGAGCGCCAGGTTGGCGCCGGCGCCCGCCGCCACCCCGTTAACCGCGCAGACCACCGGCTTCTCGAGATGCCGAACGCCGCTCACCACCGGATTCCAGCTCTCGCGCACGAAATCGCCGAGGTCGGGAAGCGTGTCGCCAGCGGGCATGGCCTCGGCGAGATCCTGGCCGGCGCAGAATCCGCGCCCGGCGCCCGTGAGCAGCACGGCGCGCACGGTGTCCTCGCCAGCCGCCTGATGCAATGCCTGCACCAGGTCGCGCGCCAGTTCGCGCGTGACGCTGTTCAGCACGTCCGGGCGATTAAGCGTCAGACGAAGGACGCCGGCTTCGAGGGTGACAATCAGGGGGGGCATTCGGGGCGGCAGACGGGGGACGGAAGACGGGGGACGGAAGACACGTGCCATCAGGCGCCGTCCGGAGAAGCGCGACGGCGCCCTGCAGAGAGTCCGTACAATAATGCCCTGTCGTTGCCGCTTCCGGCCACCCGTCGCGGGGAAGATATTCCACCCCATGGCCGCCAAGACTGCAGCGACGCCCGACCCGCGGTTCGACTGGGAACGCATCGCGCGTACCGCGCTTGCCTCGCGGATCCTCGATGACCTCGAAGAACTGCTCAACCGAAGCAAGGCGACGACTCCCAAGGAGCACGTCGTCCAGTACCAGTTCTCGGCGAAGGGGCATGAAGTCGCGCAGGTCATCCTGGGCTCGCTGCTCACCGGGACGCACGACGCTGCGGGGGCGTATTACCGGTCTCGACCGCTGCTGCTCTCCCTGGGCCTGAGCATCGAGGATGCGCACGGCAGTCCGCTCGGGCGTGCCGGCGGCTTTTCCGACGGCCGGGACATCGGCGTCGTCTGCAACCTGCCGCGCCCGGATGGCGGATGCACGGTCCTGCCGATGGCCGGAGACGTCGGCTCGCAGTACACGCCCACCGCGGGTTGGGCGCAGGCCATCCAGTATCACCGCGACGTGCTGGGCGACGCGTCGTACGACGGCTCCATTGGCGTGGTGCTCGGCGGCGACGGGTCGGTGGCCGCCAACGGCTTCTGGTCGTCGCTGACGATGGCGACGACGCTGCAACTGCCGCTGCTGTTCTACATCGAGGACAACGACCTCGGCATCTCGGTGCGCGGCGCCATGCAGACGCCGGGCGGGAACATCGCGAAGAACCTCGCCGCGTTCGGCGGGCTCCTCCTGCGCGACGGCGACGGCACCGACCCGCACCAGACGGCGCAGCTGCTGGCCGAGTCGGTGGCGCATGTTCGGGCGGGGAAGGGGCCGGCGCTGGTGCACCTCACGGTGCCGCGCCTCAACAGCCACTCCGGTCCTGATAACCAGAAAGGGTACCGGACCGACGCCGAGATCGAGGCGGATTTCAAGCGCGATCCGCTGCCGAGGCTCAAGGCCTATCTGGTGCCGGCGCGCATGACCGCGCGCGCCTGGGAACAGATGGTGCGCGAGGTTGAGGACGAGGTGCGCGCCGCGGTGGACGCGGCGCGGGCGCGGCCGCACCCGACGAGCGGCGATGTGGCGCGCTTCGTGTACGGCGACGACGAGGAGGCTGTGATGGGCGGCGTGCCGCGCGCCGAACGAGAGCGCCTGCGCGGCACCGACGCGGTTACGCCTGGCGGAACGGTGCTGCGCTTCCAGGAGGCGATTCGCCGGACGCTCGATGTCGAACTCGCCGCCAACCCGCGCGTGCTCGTCTTCGGCGAGGACGTCGGACGCAAGGGCGGTGTGCACCTGGTGACGGAAGGGCTGCAGAAGAAGTACGGTGCGGCGCGTGTCTTCGACACGTCGCTGTCGGAGGAGGGGATCATCGGGCGTGCGTCGGCGATGGCGATTGCCGGGCTGATGCCGGTCACCGAGATCCAATTCCGGAAGTATGCCGACCCCGCCGCCGAGCAGCTCAACAACCTCGGCACCACGCGCTGGCGCACGCGTAATCGGTTCGCCAATCCCGTGGTGGTGCGGCTGCCGGGGGGCTTCGGCAAGGATGTCGGCGATCCGTGGCACTCGCTCAGCGACGAGGTGCGCTTTGCACACGCGTATGGATGGCAGGTGGCGATGCCGTCCAATGCGGCCGACGCCGTGGGCCTGCTGCGCGCGGCGATGCGGGGGGTGAATCCCACGATCTTCTTCGAGCACCGGTCGCTGCTGATGACGTCGGATGGCAGCGCGCCCTATCCGGGCGACGACTATGTCCTTCCGTTCGGGCGCGCGAATATTCTGCGCGAAGGAACCGACCTCACGGTGGTGACGTGGGGGGCGATGGTGCATCGGTGCGTCGAGGCGGCGGCCCGTTTTGGACCCCGCGTGGAGTTGATCGACCTTCGCACGGTGGCGCCGTGGGACAAGGCGACGGTGCTCGCGTCCGTCGAGAAGACCGGACGCTGCCTCGTGGTGCACGAAGACAATCTCACGGCCGGCTTCGGCGCGGAGATCGCGGCGACGCTGGCGAGCGAGGCGTTCTGGCATCTGGATGCGCCGGTTGAGCGGCTGGCGCCGGCCGATATCCCCGTCGCATACCACACCGACCTGCTGAACGCGATCGTGCCTACGGCAGAACGGATCGCGGAGAGGATGGACGGACTGATGGCGCAATAGGGTTGGAGAGTGCGACAGAGTACGACAGAGTACGACAGAGTACGACAGAGTACGACAGAGTACGACAGAATGCGGCAGGGGGACCTAGGTGGGGTCCTCCGCCAGGAGTGGTGAAGACTGGGTCCGCGGGCGGTTGCCGTTTGCGCGGGCGCGAAGCGCCGACGCCATACGGCGCAGGGCGATCACCTCAGCGATGAGTGTGCGCGCCTCGGTTGGGTCGAGTACTCCGCCAACTGCGGCAATGTCGATCAGCGAATGCAGTTCCGCCGCCGATCCCATCGAGATGCTCAGAAAGCGCGCGAACTCGCGATCGCTTCCGCGCAGCGCCCCTTCCGCCACGTTCGCCGGAATGCTGGTTGCGGCCCTCGAAATCTGGTCCCACAGGGCGCGATCGCTCCAGTTGCCGCGCGCCGCACGCGCCGCGCGATGCAGTCGCCCCGAGAGTGCGATGCCGCGCTTCCAGAGTTCTAGCTGCTCATAGTGATGCATGCCAGACGATGGCCACGTCCCCGACCCGTCGCGTCATCATTCACGCGCGGACGCGTCCAGAATCCCGCGATCCCTCCGTCCGTGCGGGTCGTCTGTGCTCTTCTGTCGTACTCTGTCGTACTCTGTCGTACTCTGTCGTACTCTGTCGTACTCTGTCGTACTCTGTCGTACTCCGTAG
>DASXUN010000007.1 GCA_036504815.1 Gemmatimonadaceae bacterium
CCCCCCCCGCCCCTCTGCCGGAGCGCCGAGTGACGGCGATCTGACGGCAGGCGCCAATCATTGCCGCATCCGTCCACCGACCTGCCTGCGCCGCTGCAGGCAGCGCCGTGTCCCATTTCGCGACAACAGGTGTTTGTTTCATGCAGACCGCCATGGCCCGCTCGTCCATCCCGTCGAGTCGCACTGGATCCGTGACCGTGCGCGACCTTTTTGCGGCGTCGCTCATCGCGGCGGATCCCACGGCATTCACGGCGCGTGCGGTGCGGCTCCGGCTGCCGGCCGACCGCGCGAATGGCCGCCCCATCTGGATCCTCGCGCTAGGCAAGGCCGCCTACACCATGGCCCGCGCGGCAGTGCATGAACTCGGCGAGCGCAACGCCGTCATTGCCGGGGGCCTCATCATCGGCCCGCACGTCGGGGATTCACCGCATCCGGCGATTCGAACGATCGCCGGCGACCATCCCTTGCCGGGGCAGCAGTCGCTCGCCGCGGCCGAGGCGCTCGGTGCACTGTGCGATCAGGTGCCGGGGGGTGATCGCGTGTTCGTCCTGCTCTCCGGAGGCGCGTCGAGCCTGGTCGCGGCACCGGTGGACGGGATCGCGTGGGAGGATCTCTCCGTCCTGTGCGGTGCCCTGCTGCGCTCGGGACTCGACATCGGGCGGGTCAACGCGATCCGGAAGCGCTTCCTTCGCTGGGGCGCCGGACGGCTCGCCGCGCAGCTGGCGCCAGCGCGCATCGAGCTCATCGTCCTCTCAGATGTCATCGGCGACAACCTGGCGCATATCGCGTCCGGGCCGTGTGTGCCTGATGCGTCGACGGCGATGGACGTCCGCTTGCTGCTCGACGAGACGCACCTGCTGGACCAGACGCCGCCGGCGATGCTCAGGTACCTCGACGAGGTGATGCGGGGCGAACGGCTCGAGACACCGAAGTCCGAATCCCCGGCCTTCCTGTTCGCGGGCGTTCCCGCCGTGCAAGGCAATGGTGGCGTGCTCGACGCTGGCGCGCTGCGCGCCCGGGTGCTCGGATTCGATCCCGTGGTGATCGTCAACGAGCCACTCTATGGCGAGGCGGCACAAGCCGGGGTTCGCATCGCGTCCGCGTCCATGGCGCTGCCACGCGGCGGCGTCGCCCTCTGGGGCGGCGAGACCACCGTGACGCTGAGCGCCGACCAGACCGCCGCCGGTGGGCGATGCCAGGAGATGATGCTCGCCGCGGCCATCGAACTCGCCAGTGCCGGCGCCGGCGCGAGCGGCATCACCCTGCTCGGCGCCGGCACCGATGGACGCGACGGTCCCACCGACGCGGCGGGCGCCATCGTCGACGCGACGACCGTGGGACGCGTGATCGAGGCCGGCACCGATGCGCGCAGCGCGCTCCACCGCCACGCCAGTTACGCGGCATTGAACGCGGCGGGCGCGCTCCTCAAGACCGGACTGACCGGCACCAACGTCGGGGACGTGGTTATCGCGGTGCGGATGTAGCGACGCGGAGACGACTTCCTGAGCTCCGGTCGGGATTCTACATCCTCGCTCAGTAGCAATCTCCCCCTGGTCAGGTGAAATTGGGCCCATGTCACCCGCCCCGTTCACCGTCGCCCTCATCCAGGACGGTGTTGCCCCCACGAAGGCCGCGACGCTGGAGCAGACCATCGCCCGCATTCGCGACGCGCACGGGCGCGGCGCGCAGGTGATCTGTCTCAAGGAGCTTTTCGACGCGCCGTACTTCTGCCAGCGACTCGACCTCGAGCGCTTCGACCTGGCGGAGCCCATTCCGGGGCCCATGGTCGCGCGCCTGGCGGCGCTGGCGAAGGAGCTCGAAATCGTCCTCGTGGTCCCGATGTACGAGCGGCAGGCGGCCGGGGTGTATCGCAACTCGGCGGCGATCATCGACGCGGATGGCACGGTGCAGGGCGTCTATCGCAAGATGCACATTCCGCACGACCCGCTCTTCGAGGAGAAGTACTACTTCGCGCCAGGAGACGCGCACGCGCCGGCGCAACCCGCCGGCGCGCGCGGCCCGGCGGGCGAGGCGGGCGGTTTCATGGTCTGGAAGACGCGATACGCCACCATTGGGGTGCTCATCTGCTGGGATCAGTGGTATCCGGAGGCCGCGCGCGTGACGTCGCTGCTTGGCGCCGAGATCCTGCTCTACCCGACCGCCATCGGCTGGCATCCGGCGGAGAAGGCCGAGTGGGGTGATGCCCAGGTGACCGCCTGGCGCACCGCGCAGCGCGCGCACGCCATCGCCAACGGCGTCTTCGTGGCGGCGGCCAATCGCGTCGGGTTTGAGGCGGCGGAAGGAACGAATGGGCTGGAGTTCTTCGGGCACTCATTCATTTATGATCCCTTCGGCCGCCCGCTCGCCGAGGCCGGGAGCGATCCAGCCATTCTGATGGCCACTTGTGATCCACGCCGCATCGAAGAGACCCGCCGCAACTGGCCGTTTCTTCGCGACCGGCGCATTGATGCATACGGCCCGATCCTGAGTCGGTGGATCGGCCCCCGCGAGGGCTGACGCATGCCCCGGTTTCCTGCCGAATGGGAGCGGCACGCGGCCACCTGGATCGCGTGGCCGCACCACGAACCCGACTGGCCCGGCAAGTTCGAGCCCATTCCGTGGGTCTTCGCGGAGATCGCGCGCGTGCTCGCCGCGTCGGAGCCGGTGGAGGTCCTCTGCCACGACGAGACGGTACGGGAGGACGCGGAGGCGTGCCTCGCGGCGCACCACGTCACGGGCACCGTGCGTCTGCACATCAAGCCGTGCGACCGCGTCTGGCTGCGTGACAGCGCGCCCACCGGTGTGGTGGGCGACGACGGCCGTCACCGCTGGTGCAACTGGGGCTTCAACGCGTGGGCGAAGTACGACAACTTCGCCCACGACGCGACGGTCGGCGAGTTCATTGCGGCCACGACCGGCCACGCCCGCACGGTGCCGATGCGGCCGGACGGCCGCGGCCCCGTCGTGCTCGAGGGCGGCGGCATCGAGACGGACGGCCTCGGCACCATCATGGTGACCGAGGAATGGCTCCTGTCGGGCGTGCAGGATCGCAACCCCGGACTCGGGCGCGCCGAGTACGAGGCGATCTTCGCGGCACAGCTTGGATGCGCGAAGACGATCTGGCTTGGCGAAGGGTGCGTCGGCGACGACACGCACGGCCATGTGGACGACATCGCGCGCTGGGTGGCGCCCGGGGTGGTGGTGCTGGCCCACGAAGAAGACCCGGCCGACGAGAACCACGCCCGGTCGCTCGACAACCTGCGGCGGCTGCGTGCGGCGCGCGACGCCCGGGGCGAGGCGCTGCGAGTGGTGACGCTGCCCTATCCCCGCCCGGTCATGATGGACGGCCAGCGCCTTCCGGCCAGCTACGCCAACTTCTACATCGCCAACGAGGCGGTGTTGGTCCCCACGTTCAACGACGCCAATGATCGCGTCGCGCTCGACACGCTGGCCTCGCTGCTGCCAGACCGGGCCGTCATCGGCATCCACGCCGTCGACCTCGTCTGGGGGCTCGGCACGGTGCACTGCCTCACCCAGCAGCAGCCCGCGTGACCCCTCCCGCGCTTCCCTCCGTGCCCGCGGGCACGCCCGCCGTGCTGCTGCTGAGCGGCGGACTCGACTCCGCGACGGTGCTCGCGTGGGCGACGCGCGCGGGATACGCAATCCACGCCCTCTCATTTCGCTACGGGCAGCGGCATCAGCTGGAACTGGAGCGCGCCCGCGTTCTCGCCGCGCATTGGAAGGTCGCGCGACACGTCGTCTGTGACATCGACCTGCGTCCCTTTGGCGGTTCCGCCCTGACGGCGGACATCGCCGTGCCCAAGGATCGGGACGAAGCGAGCATGGGAACCGGCATTCCCGTCACCTACGTGCCGGCGCGCAACACGATCTTCCTCTCGTTCGCGATGGCGTGGGCCGAGGTGCTCGGCGCGCAGGATGTCTTCATCGGCGTCAACGCCCTGGATTACAGCGGCTATCCGGATTGTCGCCCCGCTTTCATTGAAGCGTTTGAGCAGCTGGCGAACCTCGCCACGCGCGCCGGTGTCGAGGGCACCACGCGGCTGCAGGTGCACGCGCCGCTGATGGCAATGACGAAGCGCGAGATCATCGAACTCGGCGCGGCGCTCGGCGTCGACTACGCGATGACGACGAGCTGTTACGACCCGTCGCCCGGCGGCGCGTCCTGCGGTCACTGCGACGCCTGCCAGCTCCGTCGTCGCGGATTCGCGCAGGCCGGACTCGCCGATCCGACGAGCTACAAGTAGATCCGCCATCGGCCATCCGCCATCCGCCATCCGCCATCCGCCAGTCGATTTTCACCATCCTTCGTCCGCCCAGCGTGCCCTTCTACTCCGTCAAGGAAATCTTCTTCACCCTGCAGGGTGAGGGCATGCAGGCCGGCCGACCCGCCGTCTTCTGCCGCTTTGCCGGCTGCAACCTGTGGTCGGGGCGCGAGGAAGACCGGGCGGGCGCCATCTGCCGGTTTTGCGATACCGACTTCTTCGGCATCGGACCGGACGGGGGCCGCTTTGCGACGGCCGAGGAGCTCGCCCGCGCCGTGGCGGCGGCCTGGCCGTCGGCCTTCGAGGGCGCGGACACGCGGTATGTCGTCTGCACCGGCGGCGAACCGCTGCTGCAGCTCGACGACGACGCCGTCGATGCGCTGCACCGGCACGGCTTCACCGTGGCGGTGGAAACCAACGGCACGCTGGCCGCGCCGCGCGGTCTCGACTGGATCTGTGTCAGCCCCAAGGCGGGGGCGCCGCTGGCGATTTCCGGCGGCGACGAACTCAAGCTCGTGCATCCTCAAGAGGGCGTCGCGCCGGAGCAGTTCACGCACCTCGCATTTCGTCACTTCCTGCTGCAGCCGATGGATGGCCCGGATCGCGAAGCGAACACGCGGGCTACTGTGCAGTACTGCCTGTCGCATCCGCGGTGGCGCCTGAGCTTGCAGACGCACAAGCTGCTGGGGTTGCGGTAGCAGCGCCGGAGCGGAACCCGCGCGCCTGTTTTCTCTCTGTTTTCTCTCTGTTTTCTCTCTGTTTCTTCTCTTTCCCCCGCATGGACACCTATTGCGAGTTCTCCATCGCCGCTGGCCGCCGGTTGACCGGCGTTCCCGAGGATCATCCGTGCGCGCGGGTGCATGGGCACACCTTTCGCGTGCGCCTGACGGTTTCGGGGGCCGTGCACCCCGTCACGGGATTCGTGGTGGACTTCGCGGAGGTGCAGCGCGCCTTCGCACCGGTGCATGAGGCATTGGACCATCGGTTCCTGAACGATGTCCCGGGGCTCGAGAACCCGACGAGCGAACACCTCGCGATCTGGATCTGGGACGCGCTTCGCACCTCGCTCCCCGGCCTGAGCCGGGTGGAGATCACCGAGACGGGCGCCTCGGGAGTCGTCTACCGCGGCTGAGGGCGGCGCCGCGCGTCGCGCCCGGAACCCCATGGGGTGCTTGCGGTTCCAGAAGGGCCGCCGAGAGGCTAACT
Source organism: Gemmatimonadaceae bacterium (assembly GCA_036504815.1). Taxonomy (NCBI): domain Bacteria; kingdom Pseudomonadati; phylum Gemmatimonadota; class Gemmatimonadia; order Gemmatimonadales; family Gemmatimonadaceae; species Gemmatimonadaceae bacterium. The sequence continues at coordinate 5,490 of DASXUN010000007.1, forward strand.
TTAGAGGTTCCCATGCGCCCCGCATTCCGCCTCCTTCTCGCCGTCTTGTGCCTCGCCGCTGCCCCGCGTCTTTGGGCGCAGCAGGGGGGTGCCGGTCCGCTCGCAGCCCTGCTCGCTCGCGGCGCGAATCCGGACGGGCCGTTCGCGAAGCACGGCCTCGTGTCGGCCGATTCAGTCGTGGAGCGCGCCCGCGCGCAACTGGGCAAGCGCTATCGCTACGCGGCGTCCTCGCCCGAGCGGGGATTCGACTGCAGCGGTCTGGTGAAGTACGTCCTCGAGACCGTTGGTGTGGAGCTGCCGCACAATGCCGCGCGGATTGCACGCGAGGGCGACGCGGTGAATCCGGACTCGACCGCGCTGCGGCCGGGGGACCTGCTCATGTTCGGCCGTGGCCGCAGCGCGCGCATTTCACACGTCGGCATCTACATCGGCGACGGCAAGATGATCCACGCCAGCACCGGGCAGCGTCGCGTGGTGGAGGTGAACGTTCCCTCGCGGAGTTCGACGCTCAAGCTTCGAACGGTGCGCCGCGTTCTCAGGGATTCCACTACAGTTCCTGACGGCTCGCGGTAGAAACACCCGTGACTTGGCGGAGAGGCCCGGCACTCGGCGGGCCTCTTGTTGCGCAGTGGGACGACCTGTCCCACTCCGAAAATCCCGCGCCACGCTTATTGACCTTTGCTGGCTGTCTGCCAAAGTTTTAGCGGACTTGAATGTACAGCTTTCCCTCCGCCTACGACGGCGGCGGGAATGTTGCGTCGGTTGCAACACACTCCTCCACGAGGTGCCACTTATGGTCGTTCGATTCGTCGGCAGGTTGCTTGCGGCAATAGGGTTCGTTGCCGTGGCCGGAACCGCGGCGGCGCAGCAAGGACGCATTGTCGGCAAGGTGACCGACGACGCGGGAGCCGCAGTCGCAGCGGCCACGGTTCAGGCTATCGAAGGCCTGCGCACGGTGGCCGTCGTGACGACGGGCGAGGATGGGCGGTACACGCTCACCAGCCTCAAGGCCGGCTCCTACGCCATCCGCATTACGCGCATCGGCTTCAAGCCCGCCCGCAAGGACAATGTCGCGGTCACAAGCGGCACGGCGACGGCGGACTTCACGCTGGTCGTGATGCCCACCCAGCTGAACGCGGTCGCGGTGACCGGCATCGCCGAAGAGGAGAAGATCAACAAGGCGCCGGCGGCCATCAGTGTGCTGAGCCAGGAGAAGATCAATGAGACGGTCGCCGCGACGCCCGTTGACCAGCTGCGCGACGTCCCCGGCATCGACATCACGGCGGGCGGCGTGGTGCAGTCGAACGTCGTGGCGCGCGGCTTCAACAACATCTTCTCGGGCTCGCTGCTCACCCTGACCGACAACCGCTTCAACTTCGTCCCGTCGTTGCGCGTGAACATCTCGTACATGGCGCCGACGAGCAACGAAGACATCGAGCGCATCGAAGTCGTCCTTGGCCCCGCGGCGGCGCTGTACGGCCCGAACGCGACCCAGGGCGTGATGCACATCATCACCAAGTCGCCGTTCACCTCGAAGGGCGGCATGCTGACGGCCGACGTGGGCGAGCAGAACCTGCGCCGCATCTCCGCGCGCTACGCCAACACCGTGGGCGAGAAGTTCGGCTACAAGCTGTCGGCCGAGCGCCTCACCGCGACGGACTTCACCAGCGTGGACAGCGTCGAGCTGAAGGCCGGCCGGCAGCGCGTGTTCGACATCGAGCGCACCGCGCTGGATTTCCGCGCCGACTGGCGCCCGGACAAGAAGACCGAAATCGTTGCCAATGTCGGCCAGGCGCTCATCGGCAGCGCCGTCGAGCCGACCGGCCTCGGCGCCGGGCAGGTGAAGGACTGGCAGTTCCGCGCGTACCAGCTGCGCGCCAAGCGCGGCCGCCTGTTCGCGCAGGTCTTCCGCAACGAGAGCGACGCCGGCGAGACGTTCCTGCTTCGCACCGGCGCGCCGATCGTCGACAAGTCGAGCCAGACCGTGGCGCAGGTGCAGCACAGCATGGCCTTCGGCGCGGAGAACCGGCAGACGTTCGTGTACGGCGCCGACTATCTGGCGACGAACCCGGTGACCGGCGGCACGATCAACGGCCGCAACGAGAACGACGACAACTTCACCGAGGTGGGCGGCTACGTCCACTCCATCACGCACCTGAACAAGTGGTGGCAGGCGGTCGCGGCCATTCGTTACGACAAGCACAGCCGCCTGAGCGAAGGGAGCTGGTCGCCGCGCGCGGCGATCGTCTACAACCCGAACGACCTCCAGAGTTTCCGCGTTTCGTACAACAAGGGCTTCTCCAACCCGTCGACGAACAACCAGTTCCTCGACCTCGCCGCGGGTTACATCGGCGGGACGAACGCATCGAACTCGCTGTACACCGTGCGGGCGCTGGGCACGCCGTCCGACGGGTTCCACTTCCGGCGTGACTGCGTGGGCGGCGTCGGCAACCTGTGCATGAAGTCGCCATTCAACCCGGCCGGCAAGGGCGCCTATGCCCCGGCCAATGCCGCGGCGTTCTACAAGGCGGCGGTCGCCGCCGGTGCGGCGGGTGGCATGGGCAACGCGGTGACGGCCGCGCTCACGCCGAGTTTCGGCGCGGCAACGGCGGCCCAGCTCTCGGGGCTCGTGATGCAGACGCTGGCGTCGCTGCAGCCGGGGCCGACGCAGGTCGGCACGAAGCTGCGCGTCCTCAACCCGACGACGGCGCGCTTCTTCGACGTCGCCGCGGGTGACGTGCGCGACATCGACCAGATCCGCCCGACGCTCACGACGAGCTGGGAAGCGGGCTGGAAGGGCCAGCTGGGCAAGAAGTTCTACGGCACGCTCGACTGGTGGTACTCGGAACGCACGGACTTCGTGGGACCGCTGATCGTCGAGACGCCGAACGTCTTCCTCGACGCGGCTTCGCTGGCCGGCTTCATCGGCCCGAACCTGGTGCCGGCACTGACCGCCGCGCTCACGCCGAAGCTCGGACCGGCGGCTGGTCCGACTGCGGTGGCCCTGGCGACCCAGCTGGCGCCGACGATTGCCGGCGGACTCGGCGGCGTCTCCGGCTCCTCGACGACGGGCGTTCCGCTCGGCGTCGTGAACCCGGACAACCCGCTCTCCGGCAGCACCGACATCGTGCTCGCCTACCGGAACTTCGGGCGCGTGCGACTGAGCGGCGTGGACCTGAGCGGCACGTACATGGTGGCCGATCGTCTCTCGGTCTACGGCACGTACAGCTGGGTCAGCAAGGACTTCTTCTCGCGTTCGCAGGTGGGCGGCGTGTCGGACATCGCGCTCAACGCCCCGCGCAAGAAGAGCACGGTCGCCCTCCGCTGGAAGGATGACGCGCAGGGCTTCAGCGCCGAAGCGCGCTTCCGTCACGCGGCGCGGTTCCCGGGCAACTCGGGTGTCTACGTCGGCGACGTGCACGCCTACAACCTGTACGATGCGTCGATGACGTTCCGCCCGAACTTCCTGGGTGGCGCCATGCTCTCGGTGATGGCGCAGAACGTGCTCGACACACGGCACGCCGAGTTCGTCGGCGGCGCGCCGCTGGGGCGGCTGGTGATGACGCGAGTCCAATACGCGTTCTAGAGAGAGACAACAGAGAAACAACAGATAGACAACAGAGAGACAACAGACACAAGACAGGGCGGCGGGGCAGAGATGCTCCGCCGCCTTGTTTTTCGTTCTCGTTGCGCGCGGAGCGCCCCCTGCCTCACCTACGCACCGCACCCGGCGTTGCCTCCGCGTTAAGTTTCTGGATGCTCGTTCTGCTCGATCCCACCGCGCGACTCGTCATTGCCCACCGCGGCAATTCGATGCACGCCCCCGAGGACACGCTGGAGTCACTGCGTCAGGGGATCGCGCTTGGCGCGGATGGCATCGAGTTCGACGTGCGGCTGAGCGCCGACGGCGTGCCGGTGCTGCTGCACGATCCCACCCTCGATCGGACCACCAACGGGTCGGGCGCGGTGGCCCAGCACCGCCTGGCGGAACTCCGCCGGCTCGACGCAGGATACCGCTTCACGCGCGATGGCGGACGCACCTTTCCGTATCGTGGCCGCGGGATCGGCATTGCCACGCTGGACGAGGTGTTCGAGGCCTTCCCGCACACGCCCTGCATTCTCGAGATCAAGGCGCCCGAGGCGACCGCCCCGGTGCTGCGGGCCATCACGCGGCATGGCGCCAAGGACCGCGTGCTGATCGGCAGTTTCAGCAATGCAGCGCACGACGAGCTCGAGGGACAGGGCTTCCACATCTCCGCTTCGCGTCGCGACGTGACGCGGCTGCTTTGGCGCGCCCTGCTGCTGCTCCCGGCGGGAACGGTCCACTACCAGGCGTGCAGCGTCCCGCCGCGCTGGAAATGGCTGCGCCTCCCCGTCCGGCGCTTCGCGCGCATGCTCCACCGGCGGGGGATCCCGACGCACTGCTGGACCGTGAATGACCCGGCGATGGCCCGGACGCTTTGGGCGGGCGGGGTCAACGCGATACTTTCCGATGACCCGGGAACGATGCTCGCCCTGCTTGGGCGTGGCCCCGGGGTCATATCCGCTGCGGAGACCTGATGACGGCCCCGACGCCGCCCGACAAGAAGAAGACGAACTACAAGCTGGCCTGGGGCGAGACGAAGGCGTTGATGTGGACGCATCGTCGCACGCTGGGCATCGGCTTCGTACTGATGCTGGCGAGCCGCGCGGCCGGGTTCGTCGGGCCGGCGAGCACCAAGTGGCTGATGGACGAAGTCGTCGGCAAGCGCCGGTTCGACCTGCTCTGGCCGCTCGCGCTGGCCGTGGGACTCGCGGCGCTGGTGCAGGCCGCCACCTCCTTTGCGCTCTCGCAGGTAATCAGCGTCGCCGGGCAGCGGGCCATCACCGAGCTTCGCCGCCGGGTGCACGCCCGGCTGCTGCGCCTCCCGGTCTCGTTCTTCGACGAGACGCAGAGCGGCGTGCTGATCAACCGGGTGATGAACGATGCCGAAGGGATCCGCAATCTCATCGGCACGGGGATCATCCAGCTGGTGGGCGGCGTGCTGACTGCCGCGGTCGCGCTCGGCGTGCTGTTCTACCTGAACTGGCAGATGACGGTGGCCACGCTGCTCTTCCTCGGCATCTTCGGGGCGGGAATGGCGTATGCCTTCATGACCCTGCGCCCGGTCTTTCGCGAGCGGAGCGTGATCTCCGCCGAGGTGAGCGGGCGGCTCGGGCAGGCCTTTGGCGGCGCGCGCGTGGTGAAGATCTACACGGCCGAGAAGCGCGAGGAGAAGGTGTTCACCCTCGGCGCGCACCGGCTCTTTCGCAACATCGCCCGGACGATCACCGGGACGTCGGCCATCGGCGCGCTGAGCACGGTGATCATCGGCGCCATCTACGTGGTGTTGATCGTCTTCGGCGGTCGCGCGATTATCCGCGGCGAGATGACGATCGGCGACCTGTTCATGTACGTGTTCATGGTTGCGCTCGTCGCCTTTCCCGTGGTGCAGATCGCCAGCATCGGCACCCAGATCACCGAGGCGTTCGCGGGCCTCGACCGCATCCGCGAGATCATGCAGACGCCCACCGAGGACGAACACGACGCGGCGCGTGAGCGCGTCGCGGGGCTGCGGGGCGCCATCGAGTTCGACGACGTCAGCTTCGAGTATCGCGCCGGCGTCCCGGTGCTGAGCGGCGTCTCCTTCCACGCCCCGGCCGGCACGACCACCGCGCTGGTGGGGTCGAGCGGGTCCGGCAAGAGCACGCTGATCTCGCTGATCATGGCCTTCGCACGCCCCAAGGGCGGGCGCATCCTCGTGGACGGCAAGGACCTCCTGGCGCTGCGCCTGCGCGACTACCGCGCCAACCTGGGCGTCGTGCTGCAGGACAACTTCCTGTTCGACGGCACCGTGCTCGACAACATTGCGTTCTCCAAGCCGGGCGCGACCAAGGACGAGGTGCTGGCCGCGGCGCGCGTCGCGCATTGCGACGAGTTCGTGCGGCAATTCCCCGATGGCTACGACACCGTGGTCGGCGAGCGCGGCGTGAAGCTCTCCGGCGGCCAGCGGCAGCGCGTCGCCATCGCCCGCGCGATCCTGAGCGACCCGCGCATCCTCCTGCTCGACGAGGCGACGTCGAGTCTCGACAGCGAGAGCGAGCAGCAGATCAAGGAGGGCCTCCGTGCCCTCCGCAGCGGGCGCACGACCTTCGTGATCGCGCACCGCCTGAGCACCATCCAGAGCGCCGACCAGATCCTGGTGCTGGAGCACGGCGAAATCGTCGAGCGGGGCACCCACCACGAACTGCTCCGGCTGGGCGGACGGTACAAGCAGCTCTACGACACGCAATACCACGCCGCGATGGACCAGTTCATCAATCCGGGTGAGGAAATAGCCAGGCAGGAGTGAGAGAGAGACAACAGAGAGACAACAGAAAGACAACAGAAAGACAACAGACGAGGCCCGGCTGATTCATGCGCCGGGCCTCTGTTGTCTCTCTGTTGTCTCTCTGTTGTCTTTCTGTTGTCTCTCTTGTTTCTCTGGCAAGAAACTCCCTGCGGGAGCTTCTTGCCCGTCATCTTCCCCCCATCCCCCTGCATCGACCACGAGCCGTCGAACGTGCCATCCTCGGCGACCGTGCACTCGGCCACCGCTTCGATGCCCTGCGGCGTAGCCAGCACCAGCTTCATGGTGCGCCCTTCGATCTTCAGGGACGAGATCACCGACGTGCCGAAATTCGGGTTGGCCAACGTCCCGGTGTACGAGCCGTCGTCCTTCTTCTCGATCACCATCTCGAAATCCGCCGCCTGTCCCTGCACGACGGCCTGCACGGCGTACTTGCCGACGGGGTCGAGGGCGGCGGGCTTGGTCTCGCCCTGCGCGCGCGCGGCAGCAGGGATCACGACGGCAAGCGCGAGGGCAGCGAGCAGGCGGATTCTCATCGAGTTCGTTCCGGTTGGGGGTAAGCGTCGAAGCGCGACTCAGCGGACTCTGCCATCGGCCATCCGCCATCTGCCTTCCGTATCGCCCTAGACTATACCCCGCTCCCACAAAGCCCGCCACGGTGGCGCCCCAGCCCGCCGTGCCGCATCTTCGGGCCTTCCCCACCCCGCCGCCCGTGACCTGGCCGCAACCCTACAATCCGCTCGGCAGCGCGCTCCTCTCCACCCTCGTCGCCGCGCTCCCCGTTGTCATCCTGCTCGGCGCCCTCGCCTCGCACAAGGTGAAGGCGCACTGGGCGGCACTGCTGGGCCTGGGGTCGGCGATGATCATCGCCGTCGCCGTCTCGGGAATGCCCGCGCGAACCACGGTCGCCGCCGCGGGACTGGGCGCCGCGTATGGCCTGTTCCCGATCGGCTGGATTCTCGTCAACGTCCTCTTCCTCTACCGGCTCGCCGTCGATCACGGCGCGTTCGAGGCGCTGCGCGCGCACATCGCCGACGTGACCGCGGACCGGCGACTTCAGCTGGTGTTCGTCGCCTTCTCGCTCGGCGCCTTCTTCGAGGGAGCGGCCGGCTTCGGAACGCCGGTGGCCATCACTTCGGCGTTGATGGTCGGACTCGGTTTTGGTCCGCTCGAGAGCGCAGTGCTCTCGCTGCTCGCGAACACGGCACCGGTGGCCTTCGGCGCGCTCGGGACGCCAATCATTGCGCTGGGCTCGGTGACCGGTCTCGACGTGCACGACCTGTCGGCGATGGTGGGACGCCTGCTGCCGCCCTTCAGTCTCATCGTCCCGTTCTGGCTCGTCGCCGCCCATTGCGGCATCCGACGCACGATGGCGGTCTGGCCCGCACTGCTCGTCGCCGGTGCGGCGTTTGCGATTCCCCAGTACCTGATGGCCACGTATCACGGCCCCTGGCTGGTGGACATCGTCGCCGCGATGTGCTCGATGGGAGCACTCGCCCTCTTCCTCAAGGTGTGGCAACCGAAGGACATCGAGGCGCATGCTGACGCCGAGGCGGCTGCCAGGTTCGCCGCGGAGCACCGCCACGGCGAAACGGCGCCCGCGATCGACATCGTGAAGGCGTGGCTCCCATGGCTGATCCTCGCGGTCTTCGTCTTCGCCTGGGGCGTCCCGGCCGTCAAGAACGGCCTCAACGTCCTCTCGGCGCCGGCCATACAGGTGCCAGGATTGCACAATCTCGTCGAACGCACGCCGCCGGTGGTCGCCGTGGCGAAGCCCGAAGCGGCGATCTTCACGTTCAATTGGCTCTCGGCCACGGGCACCGCCATCCTGCTGTCGGGGCTCGTCGCCGGGCTCGCGATGCGCGCGGGCCGCCGCAGCCTCACCGGCGCGTACCTCGACGCCCTGCAACGCGCGCGCATTCCCCTGCTCACCATCGCGGCGATGTTCGGCATCGGTTTCGTGATGCGCTATTCAGGACTCGACGCGATCCTCGGCCTCGCCTTTGCGCGCACCGGGCGGGCCTATCCGTACTTCGGCACGATGCTCGGCTGGCTCGGCGTTGCGCTCACGGGCAGTGACACCTCGAGCAACGTGCTCTTCGGATCGCTGCAGGTGCTGACCGCCACGCAGGTCGGCGTGAGCACCGTGCTGATGGCGGCCGCCAACAGCGCCGGCGGCGTGATGGGCAAGATGATCGATGCCCAGAGCATCGTGGTGGCCGGCGCCGCGACCGGCTTCGTCGGACACGAAGGCCTGATCCTGCGCCGGATCTTCTGGCATTCGATCGTGCTGGCAAGCCTGGTGGGACTTTGGGTGATGATTCTGGCTTGAACGGACTCGGAACGGGGAGGGGGTAGGGGCTTGGCGAGGGGAAATGGGAGTCGGAACGAGGAGGGAGTTCTCCCGGCGCGCCGGTGAACTCCCTCCTCGTTCCACATCTCGTCCCTCCTCGCCGAGCCTCTACCCCCTCCTCGTTCCGCAGCAGTTCACTCCGCGGCCACCGTCCTATGCGACGCCCACCGCCGCAGCGCATCGAGGCGTTCCGGCATCGTCTTCGAGAGCGGCCGCGTCGCGACGATCTCCGCCTCGAGCGCATCCGTGTCGAGCGGCGTGTTCGACGCGAACGCCGCATACATCGCGCTGACGATGCTCTCCTCGATTTCCGCGCCGCTGAACCCCTTGGTGGCGGCGACGAGATGCGGAATCTCGACCTTCTCGGGGTCCTGCTTCCGCTTCTTCAAGTGAATGCGAAGGATCTCGGCGCGGGCCTCGTCGCCCGGAAGATCCACGAAGAAGATCTCGTCGAAGCGCCCCTTGCGAATGAACTCCGGCGGCAGCTTCGCGACGTCATTGGATGTGGCGACGACAAACACGTCGCCGCGCCGGTCCTGGAGCCAGCTCAGGAAGGTGCCGAAGATGCGATGCGACACGCCGCCGTCGGCATCCGCGCTGGCTGACGCGAAGGCTTTCTCCAGTTCGTCAATCCAGAGCACGATCGGCGCCAGGCGCTCGGCCGTCAGCATCGCCCGCTTGAAGTTGTGCTCGCTCTCGCCGACATACTTGTCGTAGAGGTTCGACGGATCGAGCTTGAGCAGCGGCAGCCCCCACTCGTGCGCCACCGACTTGGCGCACAGGCTCTTGCCGCACCCGGGCACGCCGAGGAGCAGCACGCCCTTGGGAAAACCGAGCCCGAACTCCTCCGCCCGCCGCGGATCGGCGACCACGGCGCGGCGGCGCTGGAGCCACGCCTTCAAGCCGCCGAGACCCGCCACCTGGTCGAGGCCTTCGGTGTGCGGGTAGAACTCGAGCAGGCCGTCCTGTTCCACGATCTGCCGCTTGGCGGCGTTCACGCGCTCGATGTCGCGCGCGTCGAGCGCGCCATCCTCGACGATCAGCCGGGTGATGATCTTCTCCGCTTCGGTGAGGGTGAGTCCCGTCAGGTTGTTGATGAAGCGCAGGCGGTCTTCACGCGTCAGCTCCACGCGCACCGGCATCTTGGCTGAGTACTCGCGAATCAGCCGCTCCATCAGCTGGCGGTATTCCTCGTACGTCGCGCCCGAGAGTCGAATGACCGTGGCATGCGGGCGCAGCGCCTCGGGCAGCCGAATGTTGTGCCCCGTGAGCACGAGCGCGCCGCGGCGCGCGTTGAACTGCTGCACGACGTCGAGCACGTGGCTCACGACCGCTGGGTCGTCCAGGTGCGCGCCCAATTCGCGGAAGTGGAACAACCCCGCGCCCTCCTCGACGGCGGCCGCCAGCGCCTTCGCGGGATCCTCGGTGTTCGCCATCACCGGATCGGACGCCATCACCCCGCGGCGCAGCCCGCGCGACCGACTCCAGGAGAAGTAGAGCAGGTTCAGCCGCGAGGAGGCGAGCGCGAGTCCCTGTTCGGCACGCTCAACTTCCACCGTATCCAGGACGATCAGGGCGTACTTGGCCCGGATGAGGAGTTCGAGTTCGTCGAAATTGGAGTCAGAGGGCATACGGAACGGGGAGGAGACCGGAGGCGAAGCGAGGGGGATTGGGAGTCGGAACGGGGGGCGAGGGAGAATGTAGGTGCCCATGGTCGCGCCCGCCTCCTCCCCGTTCCTGCACTCGTCCCTCGTCGCCACGCCTCCATCCCCTCCCCGTTCCGCTGCCGTGTATCTTCCTCCCCGTGCCGAGTTTCCTTTCCGCCTACCGTGCCCTCGACGACGGCCGCCACCGCGAGGAGTTCTATCGCATGTGGCGCGCGGCCGTGCACGCGGGACTCACCAACGAGCACGCGCTGCGTACCATAGGACCGCGCGGCGCACCGCACGTGGAGGAGATGCGCGACTGGCTGCTCGACGGGGCGCGGCGCGGCCAGCGCGTGACCTATCTCGTGCGCACGGGCGGCAAGCGCTTCGAGCCGATGGAGCGGGCCATCCTCGTGCTTGGCGAGGAGACCGGCACGTTCGAGGAGGCACTGCAGCTCCTCGCGCAGTTCTACCAGTCGAAGCACCGCCTCATCCTGTGGATCAAGAAGCAGATGGCGTACCCGATGTTCACGGCCATCTGCATGGTCTTCATTGCCCCGTTTCCACTGCTCTACTTCGGGCAGACCGGCGCCTACATCGCGTTCGTCGCCACGGGGTGCGTGGCGTGGGTCACCTCGGGCGGATCGTTCCTGGTCATGATGGCCGAGCGGTTCGGCAAGCGACCGCCGCTCGTGCGTGCCCGCTTCGCGCGCGCGCTGGCCACCGGCGTCGAAGCCGGGCTCCCGCTGCCGCGCGCCATTCGCCTGGCGGCCGAAGCGGCGGCCGATCCGCAGCTCTCGGCGTTCGTGAATGCCATGGATGAGCACCAGCTCGCCGCCGGCGGCCTGCAGGAGACGTTCTCGAAGGCTCCCCACATGACGGCGGACCTGATCGGCGCGCTCGCCGTCGCCGACCGCACGGGGGATTTCTCCACGACGCTCCGCAAGCTGGCGGACCTTTACGAGGATGGCTTCCGCTGATGACGTCCGCGTACACCCCCGAAGCGCGCGCGGCCCGCCGAGCCATTGCCTTCGCCACGTTCCTGACGCTCGTCCCACTCACGCTCGTGGTCGCGGGCCTGCACGAACTCGTCATCGTGCACCTCGGTGGCACGCGCGCCGACGCGCACGCCTTCACCGCCACCAACATGGCGACGGGCATCGTGGGCGTCCCCATTGCGATGGTCCTCTTCCGCCGTCGTCCCAACCTCCGCGCCTGGCTGGTGGGATCGCTGCTCCTCGACGCGGTGGCCTTCCTCGGGATGAATGCGGCGGCGTCGGTGCCGGTGCTGCTCGCCTGGCGCGCCGTCGACGGCGTGGCGCACCTGCCGGCCGTGACGCTGCTGATGGTCGCCGCCAACCGGCTCGCCGGCGAGAAACGCGGCGCGACCCTGGGCCTCGTCGCCACCTCGCTGATGACGGGCGTGGCCGTCGGGTCGCCACTCGGCGGATGGCTCGTCGAGCGCGGCACATCGGCCGTGTACCTCACCGGGGCCGCGCTGCTGGTGCTCGCGGCGCTGGCCTCGCTTGCGATCCCGCGCCTGCCGGCCGACCAGCCGGCGATGACGCGACACCGCTACGAGTGGAAGCGCACGTCCCTGGCCCTCTGGATGCCGCTCGCCTTCGGCTTCATGGACCGGTTCACGATTGGCATCTTCGTTTCGACGTTCACGCTCTATCTCGGGGAGATCCAGAAGGTGACGCCCGCCGAACGTGGCCTGCTGATGGCGCTGTTCATGATGCCGTTCGCCTTCCTGTGCTGGCCCGTGGGCCGGTTGGCGGACCGGATCGGCTGGTTCTGGCCGATCATCGCCGGGACACTCGGCTTCGGCGCGGTCTATGCGACATACGGCGTCGTGCCGCACGGCATGCTCGCCGTGTCAATGGTGCTCTCCGGGCTGACGAGCGCGCTGATGTTCGCGCCGAACCTGCTGCTGGTCTCGGAGTTCGCGCGGCGCGGCGCTGGCGAAGGATTGTTCGGCGCATTCCAGGTGGCGGGGAGCTTCGGCTTCCTCGCCGGCCCCATCGCGGGCGGCATCGCCGTGGAGGTGACGCGGCGTGCATCAGGCGTGCCAAACTACGGCGGCATCTTCATTGCTGTCGGTGGGCTCGTCGTCGTGCTTGGCCTCGTGGCCGCGGGCGTGCTCGCGCCAGTGGCGCGCGAGTGGCGGAGCGAGAGCCGCGCCGCGGCCGCCGCCGCGAACGATCGTCCCACGGCCTAGGCGTCGGCGCCACCGGCTCGCCGCACCCGCGCACGCCCCGCTTGCCCCCTGCCCTTGTACCGTTAGCTTCAGCGCCGTATGGAGACCACCCTTATCCCGCCGGTCGGTGATCAGATCCACCGCCGCGGCAACTTCTTCACCAAAGCCGTCGCCTCGTTCTTCCTGCTCCTCACCGGGTGGCGATTCGAGGGGCGTCTCCCCAATCTCCGGCAGTTCGTCCTGATCGTGGCGCCGCACACGTCCAACTGGGATTTTCCCACGGGCGTCATGGCGATGTTCGCGCTCGGCATTCGCGGGACCTTCCTGGGCAAGGACACGCTCTTCAAGCCGCCGTTCGGGTTCATCTTCTACTGGCTGGGCGGCGTCCCCGTCGACCGGTTCTCCAAGAACAACGTCGTCGAGCAGACTCTCGAGTACTTCAGGACGCGCGAGCAGATGATTCTCGCCATCTCGCCCGAAGGGACGCGCAAGCGCATCGAGAAGTGGCGCACGGGCTTCTACTGGGTCGCGGTGGGGGCGAAGGTACCGATCGTGCCGGTTGCCTTCGACTTCCCGCGAAAGCGCATCGTCATTCATGAGCCGCAGGTGATGACCGGGGACGCCGAGCGTGACATCACGCACCTGCGATCCTTCTACAAGGCCAGCCAGGCCCACCGCCCGGCCTGGTACGTCGAGTAGCGGCGCCGACGTTCACGCCCAACCCATCGTGCGACCAAACTTCTCCGGCACACCCGCCCCAATCTTCAAGACCGTCAAACGCGACGACCAGACGCTCGTCCTGGCGGAGGTCGAGGCGTTGCGCGTCGAGTTCCGGCGGCTCGTGGGGCGCATCAACTACCGGACGCGCCGTGGCTGGATGTACATCGGCTTCCTCGTCCTGACGCTGATCGTCTTCATCGCCGTCACCGTCTTCACGCTGTCGCCGTCGGAGTGGACCAGCAACCAGCAGTCGCGCTTCACCCAGATGACGTCGCTGCTGATCCTCCTGGCCACCACGATTCCGCTCGGCGCGTACTTCGCCCGGCGCTACGACCGGCAGCGCGAGCGCGTGCGGATCGCGCGCACCCGGCAGCAGGACGTGCTCCGGCGGCTCGAACAGCTGGACGAGGTGCGCGGTGCCCGTCGCCGCAAGCGGCGCCGCGCGCGGCGTCCGTGGGCATGGCGCATCCGCCATCCGGAACGGTTCAGTCGCCCGTCCCTCGAGTCGATGACGACGGCGCAGCTCGAGGACGCGGCGGACGTTCTGGGCAACCAGGTCACTGAGGAGCGCGGCCTGCATGCCATCGCGGTCGCCCATGCGTGGATCACCGGCATCGTGAGCGTCCTCGTGGCCTTCACCGTGACGCTTTCCGGCCCGGAATACCTGAGCGCCCTGCTGGGCGGCCGCCAGTGGGGCGGCGCGGCCGGCCCGGATCCGCTGATCTTCTGGCTGACGCTCACCGTTGGCCTGGTGGCGCTCGGCGGCCTCGGCTCGCACCGCGTGACCGTGCTGCTGCGCCGCGCCCGCGCCTATCAGGATCGCCTCACGGCGATGGAACGCGCGCTCTGGGATGCGCGCGTCCTACTGCGGGAGCGTCGCGAAGAAGTCTGAGAGCACCTGCGCGACCGCGGCCGGCTGCTCGATGCTGCTCGAGTGGCCGGCCGCCGGAATTCTGGCCAGCCGCGATCCGGCGATGTGCTCGTGGATCCGCCGCGCTTTTGGCGCCGGCGTGGCGGTGTCCTCCTCGCCCACCACCACCAGCGTGGGCACCCGGATGGACGTGATCTCCTCCATGACGCCTTCGCGCTCGATCACACCCCGCACCGCGCGCACGATCGAGCGCGGACGCGAGGCGATCTCCTGGCGCCACGCGGCGCGTTCGTCGGCGCGGGCCGGATCTTCCATGAAGGTGCGTCCAAAGAGGATCGGCATCACCCGGTCGGCCACAAAGCGCGTGCCGAGGGTGGACGCCACCAGCGCCAGCCGGCGGTACTTGGGCACATTCTCCGCCGCCTCGGGTTCGGCCGATGTCTCGAGCAGGGAGAGCGAGTAGAGCAAGTCGGGACGCCGAATGGCCAGGCGCATGCCCACAAAGCCGCCCATCGACAGTCCGACGAAGTGGCACGGGCGCGCGTCGAGCCCTTCGATGATGGCGACGGCATCGCGGTAACACGTATCCATGTCGTGCGAACGCCCGCCCGGATCGCTGCTGCGTCCCTGGCCGCGATGGTCGTATGCGATGCAACGGAACCGGTCCTTCAGCGCGTCCACCTGCGCCGCGAACATGCGCGACGACATCAGCAGGCCGTGGCTGAAGACGATCGCGGGATCGGGGCCGCCGGTGTCTTCGTAGAAGAAGGAAACGCCGTTGATCGTCAGGTGAGGCATGTCGTCTCGACGTGGTGAAAGACAGACGGGCAACGAAGAGAGGTAACGCGAACGCTGGGGCGACGTAAGGGCGGTCGCATGTCACGGCACGCGATGTCCCTCGGCATCTCGTGGCGTCGCCCGTCGAGGCTCAATACCTTGAACACATGACTGATCTCCTTGCCCGTTACGCGGCCTTCGTGGAGGAAGTACTGCTTCCGCTCGAGCCCGCGGTGCTCAGCCAGCCGTGGCCGGCCATCGAATCGCAGGTCGAGCGCGCCCGTCAGGCGGCCCGGGATCGCGGCCTCTGGGCGCCGCACCTCCCCGCGGCATACGGCGGCCTCTCGATGCCGATGGCGGAGTTTGCCGAGGCGAGCGCCATTCTCGGCCGCACGCCCATCGGTCACTTCGCGTGCAACGTGCAGGCGCCCGATGTGGGGAACATGGAACTCCTGCTCGCGCACGGGTCCGCGGAGCAGCGCGAACGCTTCCTGCGCCCGCTGGCGGCGGGACAGATCCGCTCCTGTTTCGGGATGACCGAACCCGCGCGCGCCGGATCCAATCCCGTCTGGCTCGACACGACGGCGACGCGCGACGGCGACGCCTGGGTCATCAACGGCCGCAAGTGGTTCGCGACCTCGGCGGACGGCGCCGCGTTCTGCGTCGTGCTCGCGGTGACGAACCCCGAGGCGGCCAAGCCGCACCATCGCGCGTCGATGTTCATCGTCCCGACCGACACGCGCGGCTATGCGCTCGCCCGCAACATCCCCGTCATGGGGCATGTCGGCGCGGGATACGCGAGCCACGGCGAGCTGACCTTCACCGACTGCCGCGTGCCGGCCTCGGCGATGATTGGTGCGGAGGGCGCGGGCTTCATGCTCGCGCAGGAACGCCTCGGGCCCGGCCGCGTGCACCACTGCATGCGCTGGATCGGCATCTGCGATCGCGCCATCGACCTGATGTGCCGCTACGCGCTGCAGCGCGAGATGGCACCGGGCGAGCCGCTGGCCTATAAGCAAGCCGTCCGGCACTGGATTGCCGAGAGCCGCGCCGAGACCGAGGCGGCCCGGCTCTTCGTGCGCGACACCGTGGCACGGCTCGAGCGCGACGGCCAGCGCAAGTCGCGCGACGAAATCTCGATGATCAAGTATTTCGTGCCGCAGGTGATGCAGAAGGTGCTCGACCGCGCCCTCCAGGTGCACGGCGGCTATGGCCTGACCGACGCGACGCCGCTCGCCAACTGGTGGGCCCACGAGCGCGCCGCACGGATCTACGACGGGCCGGACGAAGTACACAAGGATGCCGTGGCCCGGCATACGATCGAGCGGTATCTCCCGCCGCGGGCGTAGTCCTCGTTCCCGCGCCCGTCCCCCGTTCCTGCACTCATTACCCGTCCCTTCGCCCCCATCCCCTCCCCGTTCCGTTGTCGTTCGACTCCCTGCTCGATCGTCCCGCTCCCGTCCGCGACGGTGAGTCCATTCCGCTCGACGCCCTGCGCGCGTGGTGGGAGGGGACCATTGGGCATGTGCATTCGGTCGAGGTGGAGCAGTTCCCGCGGGGGTTCTCGAACCTGACATATCTCGTGCGCGCGGGCGGCGACGAGTATGTGCTGCGCCGGCCGCCCTTCGGCGTGCAGCCCGGTATCGCGCATGACGTGCTGCGTGAAGGGCGCCTGCTCGCCGCGCTCCGTCCCGCCTATCCGCGGGTGCCGGCGGTCGTCGCGATCTGTGCCGACGCCGGCGTGATCGGCGCCCCGTTCGTCGTGATGGAACGGGTGCGCGGACTGATCGTGCGCGGCACGCTCCCCGAGTCACTCTCGTTTGGCGCCACGCAACTGCGCGCCCTGTCGGCGTCCGCCGTGGAGACCCTCGCCGGATTGCATCGCGTGAACTGGCGCGTGCCCGGCCTCGAGACGCTCGCGAAGCCCGACGGCTACGTGGAGCGGCAAGTGGGCGGGTGGACGCGCCGCTGGCAGGCCGCCCGAACCCGCGAGGTGCCCGGCATCGAGCGCGTCGTCGACTGGCTCGCCGCCAACGCCCCCGCGACCGGCGACGCCACGCTCGTGCACAACGACTTCAAGTTCGACAACCTCGTGCTCGACCCCGCCGATCCCACGCGCGTTCGCGCCGTGCTCGACTGGGAGATGGCGACCATCGGCGATCCGCGCCTCGACCTGGCCACGACGCTCGGCTATTGGATCGAAGCCGGCGATCCGCCGCCGCTGGTGCAGCTGGGCATCGGCATCACCACGCTGCCGGGCACCTGGACGCGCGAGCAGGTAGTCGCGGCGTGGGAGTCGGCGACGGGACGCAGCGCCGGCGCGCCGGTCTGGCTCTTCGTCTTCGGCCTGTTCAAGGTGGCGGTCATCGCACAGCAGATCTTCGCACGCTACACGGCCGGTCACACCAGGGATCCGCGCTTCGCCCGGCTCGATACCGCGGTGGCGGCTCTTGGCGCACTCGCGTCGCGCGCCCTCGATGCCGACCGGTTGTCGCGACTGTGATGAAAGCGCTCCGCCTGGGGGTGATGCTGTGCGTGGCGGCGGCCGGCGGGGGCCTCGCCACGGCGTGCTCGTGGAGCCGGGCGCTGCGGGCGTCGACGGCGCGCCCGGCGCGCGAACCCGACATCACGTCGTTCGACACGGTCTTCGTCGTCTCGAACCGCCGCCGCACGGAACACGGATTCACGCGGGAAACCACGGATTCGCTCTGGCACGGCGTGTACGTCATGCGCATAGACGCGAGTCCCGACAAGATGACGGAGCTCGCCAAGCTGGGCGTGCGCCGCGTGGATTCCCTCGCCCTCGACGCCACCACGTGGCGTGCCCGACTGCGGCGGGCGGCCGCGCGCGACACGTCGGCCGACGGGGCAGTGCTGATCTACCTGCACGGATACGCCTCCAACCCCGATGCCGCGACCAACCAGGGAACGCAGGTCAAGGTGCGTGGCGAGCATCGGGGACCGCTCGTCCTGTTCCTCTGGCCGGCACACGACCTGAAGCGGACGTTTCGTTCACCGATCTCGACCTATCATCAGGATGCCGTTGTCGCGGCGCAAAGCGGCCCGGCGTTCGCGCGGGCACTGCGCGAAGTGCATCAGGCGACGCCAGACATCGTGCTCCTCGCGCATTCGATGGGCACGCGCGTCGCGCTCGCCGGGACCGTCACCGATGCCGCCAATCGCGCGATGCTCACCGCGCATCCGCTGCGCGCCTTTGGCATCTTCTCGCCCGACGTGGGGGCGGATCGCTTTCGGAATGAGTTCGCCCCGTACCTGCCCGAGCTCGCCGACCGCGTCGCCCTGTACGGTTCCGCCAGCGACTACCTGCTCGGGGCGTCGGCGCTGGTCAATCGCGAACGCCGCGCCTCCGGCATCACGCGGCGTGGCGATCCGCTCATCGGCATCGAACTCGTGGACGACACGCACGGGGCGCGCGCCGATCCGGCCCTCTTCGCGTTTCTCAGCGCGCGACATGCGGCGCGCTGGGCGAGCGCGGCGCTGGCCGACTTCTTTGATGTGGTCGTCGCCGGCGCGCCACCCTCGTGCAGGGTGGCGGCCGGCGCGGCCGATTCAGTCGGCGTCGGACGGTGGCGCCTGAAGCCCGGCGCCAAGCCGATTCGCGAGCTCCTCGCCGATTGCCTGCATCAACGCTCCCCGTTCTCGCCCGACTCGCCCTTCTCGCCCGACTCGCCCTTCTCGCCGGACGCACGCGTTTCACCCTTCGCGGCAGCCGTTCCCTCGCCGCCCTCACCGCCCGCGCCACCAGGCGCGCTGTAGGCCGACGCTGCGTTGTGCTTGTAGACGAGGTCGCCACCGGTCATTCCCACCCGGAAGGCCATCCCCGCCACCGCGAGCGTGCCGAAGGCGCCAGCGTATCGAGCCACGCGTCCCTTGTCCCCCGGCATCAAGCCAAGGGCCAGCACGGCAAGCACGCCCACGGAGGTGTACAGCAAGGTCTGCCCCGCATCGGCGTGCGTGTCGAGCCGCGCCTCGCCGACCACGTCCTCCACCCGCTCCTCTTGCTGTTCGCCCGTCTCCACCGCCACCCAGGAACTCAGGGTGAGGGCCGCGGCCACCGCGACGGCGACGCCCCAGGCACGCAGGGGTCGGGCGCCACCCTTGATGGCGTACAGCGCGACGAGCGCGACGATCGGCAGCACGACGGAAAGGACGACCGGGAAGTGCACAACGACGGGATGCAGGGGATCGGGCAGCACGTGATGCTCCAGTTGAGGTTCAGGCGGACAATGCTCCCGGAGCGGAGCGCTCACCATCCGGCATCTGTCCATTCTCCACTGGACAATTGCCATCCGTCAAATGCCGGATGGCGCCCAAGGCCTTGCGTGGCGTAGCGTTAGGCATGAACGACTCTTTTCTGACTGAGGACGAGGGGAGCGCCGGCGCGATTCCACTCGTCGTCGCCGGGGTCCTGATCCTGGTCGCCGTCGGCGGCGGCATTGACCTCGCCCTCGATCGGCCAGCCCGTTGGGTGTCCACGCACGTCATCTTCGAAGTCGCGATGATGACGGTGAGCCTCTCCTTCGCCGTCTGGCTCTGGCGCGGCTGGCGCCGGGCATCGCAGTCGCTCGCCGCGGCGCGCCAGTCCTTCGCCTCGCGGCACGCCACGCTCCAGGCCGAACGCGACCAGTGGCGCGCGAGCGCGCAGACGGCGCTCTCGGGACTCGGTGCGGCCATCGACGGACAGTTCGATGCATGGAAACTGACGGCGGCTGAACGCGAGGTCGCGCTGCTGCTGCTCAAGGGGTACGGCCACAAGCAGATTGCGGGAGCGACGCAGCGCAGTGAACGCACCGTGCGACAGCATGCCGTGACCGTCTACCAGAAGTCCGGCCTGGCAGGGCGGGCGGAACTGGCGGCGTTCTTTCTCGAGGACCTGCTGCTCCCGCGCGACGAATGAACTGACGTCGTGAGACGGCGGCGCAGATCCAGAAAATCACGCAGGGCGCGAGCGATCTCGCGCCCTGCGTCGCACGCAGCGGTCCCTACTTCGCTGGGTCCAGAAGTAGCAGCACCCCTTCGAGCGCGCCGACATCCACCGTCAGGGTGCGCGCCCCCGCGGCCAGTGTCGCCACCTGCTTCCTTCCCGACGCGTCCACCCGCCAGACCGTCGCGCCGCGCGTCGTCCCATGTCGCGCCGGATCGAGCGTCAGCGTGATCGAGTGCGCCGCGTCATCGATGCTCGCCAGCGCGATCCCCACCTGCCCATTGGCCGCCCGCCAGGCGCCGGTCAGCACCGCCGGTGCGCGCAGCGGAACTTCCGTGGCCCCGCCCCGCCGCGCCGCATAGATGGAAATGCGCGATCCGGTGAACGCCAGCTCCGGCGCGTTCGACGCCGGCGGGATCACGAAGGCCCCGTCCTGCAGCCACTCGCGATGGGCGTGACGCAGGCGCGCCAGCCGGCCCAGATAGTCGATCTCACCGGCGCGCTGCGTGAACTGCTCGGGAAGAAGATTGGCAATCGTCGGCTGCATCCCCCAGACGAACATGCGCGCCTGCTCCATCAGGAACTGGCGGCGGTACTTCTCGTCGAGCAGCGTCAGCGCGTTGGCCGGCCGCGTGGAATCCGGCCACATCTCGTCGTACGGCGGATACGTGAGCGAGCCGTACGTGCCGTACGTGATGGCGTGATGGTGGTAGACGGCCTGGAACATCGGCAGGGGATCCCACCCGCTCGCCGGATCGCTGTACCGCTCCTGGCTCACCTGCAGCGTGAGGAAGGCGTCGAGGTCGGGGAGCCAGCTCTCGCCGCCGCCTTCACCGGCGAGGCCCAGCGACGTGCCGTTGCGGCGGCGCAAGTCGGCGGCCAGTTCGCGGAAGCCGTCCATCCAGTAGTGTCCGCCGCCCACTGGATGCCCGTGATCCGGCGCCCAGCACAGGAGGCTGAGCACCGCCTGATCCATGTAGATGCCGTCGATGCCGTACTGCTGCACGACGGTGTCGGCGATGCCGGCATACTTGTCGCGCCAGAATTTGGTCGCAATGTCCATCGGCGCGCACGGGCTGGGATCGAAGACCATGTACGTCTCGAGCCGCACGCGGCCGTCTCGCTCGCGCACGGCATAGCGCTCGGCCCCTTCGCGCTTGTAGCTGGGGGTCTGCACGCACCATAGCCGCTGGTTCATGTAGACGATGGCGCGCACATCGGCGGCGTGCGCCTTCTTCACGGCCGCGGTGAACGTCGGCACGCCGTCGCGCGGCGGGAGATAGTCGGGGAACGACGTGTCGTACGGTCCCGCATGCCACCAGTGCCAGAAGACGCTGACCGGGAGCCCCACCTGCTGGCGCAACATGATGGCCGGATCGAGCACCTGGGATGCGCGCCCGCGGTTCCACACCCAGACGCCTGTTTCACGCATCCACTTGGTGGCCGTGCCACGGGCCACGCGACTGTTGCGCGCCCACGCCTGCCGTTCACCCCACGTCCGATACCGTTCCGCCGCGTGCATCCACGTGCCGTGGATCACGCCGAGCTTGACGGCGTAGGTTGGCGCATACGCCGTCGCCTTGGCGGGATCGGAAAGATCGTGCGCGATCTCGACGCGACCATACCCTTCCTGATCGCCCGACATGATGAACGACTTGCGGTACGCCAGCGAATCGTCGGTGGCCACATAGAGACCGGCCGAGTTCGGACGCGTCAGCGCGATCATCTGGAAGGAGAGCTGGCCCGGGTATCCCCACTCGAATCGCCGGCCCTTGCCATCCCGCCCCGAGAGCAGGTTGCGCGGGTCCTTGGCGCGCTGGCCCATCCAGAGCGGCACGGAGAGCTCGGCCATCTCGGTGAGCCCGATGCCGCCCAGCCGCGGATAGATCACGCGTTCGACGCCGAGGCCGCTGATGCCGTCCAGCGCGATGTGCCACGCCGTCGTCGAATCGGCGTCCACGTGCACGGTGGCCCGCACGACCAGCGTCGGGAAGCCGCGAAATCCCTCCCATTGCAGGTTCAGCGCCGGCGTGGGCCCGGCATCGCGCGACCACGTGAAACGCGCGGCGCTCGTCGCCTCGATGGGCGGCTGGCCGGGCGCGCGTTCAATGCGAAACAGCGCCAGCGCTTCGCTCGTAGGGATCGCGACCTCCTGGCCGGAGGCGGATTCCAGCCGGCGGATGCCGCCGTGGACGCCGTCAAGGACGAGGCGCACCCCACCGCTTTCGAGGGTGGGCGCCGGGCCCTGGGCGACGGCCGCGGAGGTGACGGCGCAGAGCAGGCCGACGAGGGAGCGAAGGCGTGACAGACGCATTGGGCGAGGGGATCAGGGGTGGGGAGGCAGACCCGGGACACCGGCCGGCGTCGGCCCATCACGAGTCGGCCCCAATTTGACGCCGGAGCACGACTTTTGTATTATACTCGCAAGATAGATACACCCCCAGGCGATGCGGCCCGGCGTCGTTTCGTGGAGTCCCGATTCCCGACGGCCTCTGCAGGCAGCCAACCCATCGACTCCACGATATCTGACTGAATGGTCAAAAGGCGAGTCAAGCCGCGCCGCGTCACGCGTCCCAAGTGGACGCGCCGGCCCGAGGACCGTCCGCGCGAGATCCTCGCCGCGGCGCTGCGCGTCTTTGCCGAGCGCGGCTACCACGCCACGCGGCTCGAGGACATCGCCGCCGCCGCCGGCGTGACCAAGGGGACCATCTACTACTATTTCAAGAGCAAGGACGCCCTCCTGCTTCGCCTTGGCGAGGTTGGCGACCGCACCGAATTCAAGCACCTGCAAGCGCTGGCCGAGAGCACCACCGGACCGGTCTCGGCGCAACTGCGCATCATCATGCGCCGGGGCTTCGCCGAGCCCACCGACGAGAATGAGCGCCTGCTGCGCGTGGTCTACCTCGCCCTGCACGCCGACGCCCCGAAACTCTTCGCGCGCGCCGTGCAGCACACGCTCGTTGACGGCTGGGCGCTGCTTGCCATGCTGATCGACCGCGGCAAGACCGCGCGGGAGTTCCGCGCCGACGTGGACGCCGATGTCGCGGTGCGCATATTCACGTCGGGCCTGCTGCTGCAGCAGCTCTGGCGCAACACGCTGGGGCTCGACGCGCTCGATCCGTTCGACCACGACCGGATGGTGGACTCCACCATCGAACTCTTCCTCCACAGCCTTCGCCCGACGGTCCGCGTCTCCGCGGCCCGCGGCAAGCGCAGGGCCACCACGTGACACTGACCACGCATCTCGCGCGCCTCGGCGCCCTCGCCGTCCTCGTCGCGCCGGCGCTTGCCGCGCAGCGCCCGGCGACCGCCGACACGGTTCGCATTTCAGTGGACGAGGCGCTCGCGCGCGCCGGCACCCTGGGCGAAGAGGCGCGCCTCGCCCGCTCCCAGGTGGACATCGCGTCCACGCAGGTGAAAGCCGCGCGCTCGGCGGCCCTGCCGACGCTCGACGGCAGCTTCATGTATCAGCGCACCTACGCCTCGCCGTTCCAGGTCCGGGCCAACCCGGACGCGGCGGCGGATTCGGCGCTGGCTCCGATTGCCAAGCTGTTCGCCAACCTGCCGTTCGGGCGCGTCAACCAGTACGTGGCCAACGTGACCGCCACGCAGGCGATCTTCTCGCCCCGGCTCGGCAGCGCCCTGCGCATCGCGACCTACTATCAGAGCGCGTCACGCCTCGGCCTGCGCGAGCAGCTCGCCGAAACCGAGTATCAGGTGCGCACGGCGTACGTGAATGCGCAGCTGGCCGCCGATCTCGAGTCCAGCACGCGCGAGGCCGTGGCGCAGGCCACGCGCTTCCTCGAACAGGAGCGCCTGCGGCTCTCCGCGGGCACGGGCTCAGAGCTGGACGTGCTCCGCGCCGAAGTCTCGCTGGAGAACCTCAAGCCGCAGCTCGTCGACGTGCAGAACGCCGCCGCCATCGCCACGCTCAACCTCAAGCGCCTCGTCAACGTGCCCATGACGACGCCGCTGGTGCTCACGACCGCCCTCGTCGCGCCCGTGATGCGCGCCGAGTCGCCGCTCGATCCGGCGGTGGTCTCGGGGCAGCGCGCCGCCGTGCAGGCCGAGCAGGAAAACGTGCGCATCGCCCACGAGATCGTGAAGCAGGCGATCGCGGCGTACATCCCGTCCATCGATTTCCGCATGAGCCTCGGCCGCCTGATGTATCCGCAGCAGGTCTACTCCCTGAACGGGCGGGACTGGCTGACCGACTGGAATGCCTCGCTCACGCTGAAGGTGCCGCTGTTCAGCGGGTTCAAGCGGGGCGCCGACCTCTCGCAGGCGCGCATCGGATTGAAGCAGGAAGAGTACCGGCTCTCGCAGCTCCGCGAAGCCGTGCAGTTGCAGTACCAGCAGGCACTCGGCGAGCGCACGCGCGCCGCCGTGGCCATCGTCGCGCGCCAGCGCACGGTGGACCAGGCGCAGCGGGTGTACGACCTCACCGTGCTGCGCTACGACCAGGGGCTCGCGACGCATCTCGAAGTGAGCGACGCCCGACTGGCGCTCCTGATGGCCCGCTCCAACTACGCCCAAGCCGTCGCCCAGTACCACATCGCCGACGCGGGACTGCAGCGCGCCCTGGGCGCGAGTTCCGCCGCCATGACCACGGCCCGCTGACCATGACTCCCATGACCAACACCCCACGCCGCGGCGTCCCCGCCGCCCGTCTGTTCCTTCTGCTCGCCGTCGCGCCGCTCGCGCTTGCCGCCTGTGGCGGCAAATCCGATACGGGCGACACCGCCCCACCCGTGACTCTCGGCGCCGCCGATGTGGCCCCGGCCAGGGTCGCGGAACTGGCCCCGAGTGTCGTCGTGAGCGGCGCGCTCGACCCCGCCGATGCCGTGCGCGTGCGCGCCCAGGTGGGCGGCACGTTGCGCGACGTGACCGTGGACCGCGGATCGCGGGTCAGCCGCGGCCAGGTGATGGCGCGCATCGAGGCGCAGGGCGTGACGAGCGGCGCCGAAAGCGCGAAGGCAAACGTCGCGAGCGCCGACGCTGGGCTCGCCGTCGCCAAGCAGCGCCTGGACGGCGCCAGGAAGCTGTTCGACGCCGGCGCAATGTCGGCGGTGGACATGAAGGCCGCGCAGGCGGGGTATGACGCCGCAGCGGCCCAGCTGGCGGCCGCGAAATCGGCGTACGCCAGTGCCGCCGAGTCGGCCGGGCATACGCAACTCCGGGCGCCGTTCGATGGCTGGGTGAGTGAGCGCGTCGCCGAGGCGGGCGAGTCGGTGAAGGGCGAGGATCCCGTGTTCACGGTGGTGGATCCGCGCACGCTTGAACTCAAGGGACAGGTCGGGGCCATTGACGCGGCCAAGGTGCGCGTCGGCCAGACGGTCGTCTTCACGATCGACGCGATGCCCGGCCAGGAGTTCAAGGGCACGGTCGCGCGCGTCGACCCGGTGGCCGACGCGTCCACACGGCAGGTCGGTGTCTACGTCCGGCTCGCCAACGGCAGCGGCAAGGTGGTGGCCGGCCAGTTCGCGCATGGTCGCATCCGGACCGGCCCAGCGGTCAAGGCGGTCGTCGTGCCATTCAACGCGGTGCGCACGGAGACCAAGAATCCCTATGTGCTGGTCGTCGAAGGCGGCGCGGTGCATCGTCGCACCGTGGTGACGGGCGCACGCGACGAGGACATGGGGGTCTTCGTGGTCACCAGCGGACTCAAGGCGGGCGAGCGCGTCGTGGTCACGGCGGGCGTCGACATCGCGGACGGGACCAAGGTGTCCCTGGCCAAGGAGCCGTAGGATGGAAGAGCAACGCGTGCGCGGCCGCCGGGCCTCCGACCATTCCGGCTCCGGACTGAGCGCCCTCGCCATTCGCCGGCCGGTCTTCACCGCGATGGTGATGTCGGCGCTGGTGGTGCTGGGCTTCTTCAGCTATCGCCGTCTCCCCATCGACCAGTTCCCGGAGATCGACTTCCCTATCGTCGCGGTGCAGACGGTGTATCCTGGCGCCAGCGCCGGCACCGTGGAGCGCGAGGTGTCGCGCCGGCTGGAGGAAGCGTTCAATCCGGTGCAGGACGTCAAGAAGATCACGTCGGTCTCCCTCGAGGGCGTGTCGCAGGTGATCGTCGAGTTCCAGCTCGACCGCGACGTCGATGCGGCCGCGCAGGACCTGCGCTCCAAGATTGACGCCATTCGGCGCGAGCTTCCCGACGGCGTCGAGCAGCCGCTCGTGCAGAAGTTCGACTTCGGCGCGATGCCCATCATCTCGATTGCACTGTCGAACCCCGACATGCCGATGGCGCGCCTCACGGCGCTCGCGGATGAGACGATCCGCCGCCGGCTCGAGGCGGTGGGTGGCGTCGGCGAGGTGCGCATCTCCGGCGGGCTCAAGCGCGAGGTGCGCATCTTCCTGCAGCCGGCCCGCATGGAAGCGCTCGGGATCACGGTGCCGCAGGTCACGATGGCGCTGCGGAGCCAGAACCTCGACGTGCCGGCCGGGCGCGTGGAACTGGGGGCGCAGGAGCAGCTCGTGCGCGTCAGCGGACGCATCAAGGAGCCCCTTCAGTTTGCCGAGATCATCGTCGCGACGCGCAACGGCCAGACCATTCGCATGGGCGACCTCGCGCGCATCGAGGATGGCACCGAGGAGGAGCGCTCGCTGGCGCTCGTGGACGCCAAGCGCGCCATCGGCATCGACCTGATCAAGAGCTCCGGCGCCAACACGGTGCGCGTGGCCGACGGCATCAACGCGCAGATCGAGAAGCTCCGGCAGGTCCTGCCCGCCGGCACCGAGCTGCGCATCGTCCGCGACAACTCGGTGCTGATCCGCAATTCGGTCTCCGACGTGCTCGACGAGCTCTTCCTCGGCGCGCTGCTCACGGTCATCATCGTGATGCTCTTCCTCAACGACTGGAAGGCGACGGCCATCACCTCGCTGTCACTCCCGGTCTCGGTGATCTCGGCGTTCATCATCATGCAGGCGCTCGGCTTCACGGTGAACGTCCTGACGCTGATGGCGCTCTCGCTCTCGATCGGCATCCTGATCGACGACGCGATCGTGGTCATCGAGAACATCGTGCGGCACCGCGAGCGGCAGCAGGACCACTTCACGGCGGCCGGCCAGGGCACGCGCGAGATCATCCTCGCGGTCATGGCCACGACGTTCTCCATCATCGCGGTCTTCGTGCCGGTGGCGTTCATGGGCGGCATCATTGGCCGCTTCTTCTACGCGTTCGGCCTGACCGTGGCGTGGGCGGTGCTCATCTCGCTGTTCGTGTCGTTCACGCTCACGCCGATGCTGAGCGCGTGGTGGGGCGTGGACCCGCACGTGCACGGGGTGCACACCGGCAACATCATCACCCGCACGATCGCCCGCTTCAACGCCTGGTTCGACCGGATGGCGCACCGCTACCGCGGCGTCATCGAGTGGGCGCTCCGGCACCGGTGGCAGACGCTGGCGATCGCCACGCTCAGCCTCGTCGCGGCCTTCGCGCTCACGCCGTTCATCGGCGGTGAATTCTCGCCGCAGTCCGACGAGAGCGAGTTCACCGTCAACTTCGAGACGCCCGAGGGCTCGAGCCTCGCGCAGACGCGCGTCAAGGCCGAGCAGATCGTCGCGTCGCTGCGCGCCATGGAAGGCGTCGCCTACACCTACACCACCATCGGCGCGGGCGCCACCGGCACCGTGCGCAATGGCGAGGTCTACGTGCGGCTGCTGAAGCCGCACGAACGGCCCCTCAGCGCCAACGCGATGATGATGGATGCGCGCGCCCGGCTCGGCCGGTTGTACGGCGTGCGGTCCTTCGTGCTCGCGCAGTCGGGCCCGGGCGGCGCCCAGGCGCCGCTGCAGGTCGAATTGCGCGGTCCCGACATCAACGAGCTGCAGCGGATTTCCTCCGCGCTGCGCGCGGCGGTCGCCGCAATCCCCGGCGTCGTGGACGTCAAGTCGTCGCTCGGCGATCCCAAGCCTGAACTGCGCGTCGAGCTCAACCGCGACGCCGCCAACCAGCTCGGCGTCGACATTGGCGCCGTTGCCGCCACCATCCGCCCGCTCTTTGCGGGCGAGGTCGCGACCCGATGGGAGGATCCCACCGGCGAGGAACGCGACGTGCGCGTGCAGGTGGCCCCCGAACTGCGCCGCTCCATCGCCGACGTCAGCGCGATGCCAGTGCCCACCGCCCACGGCGGACCGAACGGCGCGAAGTACACGCGGCTCGGCGACATCGCCTCGGTCAGCATGGCCACCGCGCCCGCGCAGATCGACCGCTCACGCCTGGAACGCGTCGTCATCATCTCGGGCAGCACCGCGCCGGGCACCACGCTGACCGAGGCATCGAATGCGATCACGGCCGCGGCGGCCAAACTGAAGCTGCCGCCGGGATATTCGGTCTCCCTCGGCGGCGAGACCGAGATGTTCGTCGAGACGATCGGCTATGTGATTGAGACGCTGTTGCTCGCGGTCATTCTCATCTTCCTCATCCTCGCGTCGCAGTTCGAGTCCTTCACGCAGCCGGTGGCCATCATGCTGTCACTGCCGCTGTCGCTGGTGGGCGTGCTGCTCGCGCTGCTGATCGCTGGCTCGACGCTGAACATCATGTCGATGATTGGCGTGATCATGCTGATGGGCCTGGTGACCAAGAACGCCATCCTGCTGGTGGACAATGCCAATGAGCGCCGGCGGTCCGGCGCGCACCGCTTCACCGCGCTCGTGGAGGCCGGAGCGGTCCGGCTGCGCCCCATCATGATGACGACGCTGGCGATGATTGCCGGCATGACGCCCATCGCGCTGGCGCTCGGCGAGGGCGGCGAATTCCGCGCGCCGATGGCCCACGCGGTGATTGGCGGGCTCATTACCTCGACGATGCTGACGCTCGTGGTCATCCCCGTCGCGTATACGTACTTCGACGATCTCGGCACGTGGGTCAAGCGCCGTTTCGTCAGTGAGGAGCGGGAGATGGAGATCACCGCGGAACAGCGGGCCTCCGGACTGCACCATACGATGACCGGCGAGTTCCCCGTGCCGGGCGTGGTTCCACCGCCGGAACCGTAGGCGGCGACCCGGCGCAGGGGTGGGCAGCGCGGCGGCGAAAGCCGCCGCGCTGTATTTTCCCCGCCGTGTCCGAGTTCAGTCTCTACCTGCGGATGGGCTACCACCACATCGCCTCCATCGGCGCGTGGGACCACATCCTCTTTGTCGCCGCCTTGACGGCGGCGTATGGCGTGCACGAGTGGAAGCGCATCGCCGTGCTCGTCACCGCATTCACCATCGGCCACTCCATCACGCTCGCCCTGGCGACGCTCGACATCGTCCGCGCGAGCCCGCGGGTGATCGAACCGTTGATCGCCGCGACGATTGTATTCATGGCCTTTGCGGCCATTGGCGACCAGTTGGCGCCGCCCACGGCGTCGTCGCGCGCCGCGGCCATGCGCCGCCGTTATGTGACGGCAGGACTCTTCGGCCTCATTCACGGCTTGGGCTTCGCCAGCGCGCTCCACGCGCTGCTGGGGGCCGAGGTGTCCATCGCGGTGCCGCTGCTCGCGTTCAACCTGGGACTCGAGGTCGGGCAAGTGCTGATCGTGAGCGTCTTCTTCGCCCTGGGACTGGCGGCCGATCGCTGGCTCCACGTACGCCGCCGCGACTGGGTCTTGATCCTTTCCGGCGCCGCCGCCGGCATCGGCCTTACCCTGCTCGTCGAACGACTCGCCAACGTCGCATAGGCATTCGCCGTTGTCCTAGATTGCGGTGGGAATCGACCGTCTCCCGTCCGCCGTCTCCCGTCTCCCGTCTGCCCTCCGTTGAGGCCCGCCATGACCCCGCATCGCGCCCTTCGCATCGCCGCGCTCTGCAGCATCGCCGCGCCCCTCTCCGCCCAGCGCGGAGGACCGCCGGTCACGACGCCGCCGCAGTGGCTGAATGCCGACACGACGAGGAAGACCAATCAGTCGAACTTCCGCGCCATCGAGCAGTGGCCGACGCCCAACGAGTACCGCACCGCGAGCGGCTCGCCCGGCCCCAAGTACTGGCAGCAGAAGGTGGACTACACCATCCGCGTCACGCTCGACACGGTGAAGCACGAGATCACGGGCACCGAGCGCGTCACCTACCACAACAACTCGCCGAACGCGCTCCCGTACCTCTGGTTCCAGCTCGACCAGAACGTGGAGCGCCCTGATTCACGCGCGCAGCTGTCGTCGCGTCCGTTGCCGCGCGGCCTGGCCCAGATGTCGGGCCAGGCGCTGCGCCTGCTCGACCTCACGGGTGAGGAGGCGCAGAAGCTCGGCACACGCATCGCGCGGGTGAGCACCATCGGCGCCGACGGCACGCGTCGTGCCGCCCCGTATTTCGTGAATGGCACGTCAATGTGCATCGAGCTGCCCGCGCCGATCGCCACCGGGCAGTCCGCGCAGGTCGAGATCGAGTGGGCGTACATCGTCCCCGAGATCGGGCGCAACACGCAGCGCAACGCGCGCGACAAGGTGAAGGACGGCTGGGAGTACGAGATCGCGCAGTGGTACCCGCGCGCCGCCGTGTACGACGACGTCAGCGGGTGGGTGAACGACCAGTTCTACTCGCAGGGCGAGTTTTACCAGGAGTTCGGCGACTTCGACGTGGCCATGACGGTGCCGCATGATCATATCGTGCGCGCCACCGGCGTGCTGCAGAACCCGAACGAGGTGCTCACCGCCACTCAGCGCGCGCGACTGCTGCAGGCATGGAGTTCCGACGAGCCGGTTTTCATTGTCCGCCCGGATGAGGTGACCAAGCCCGAGACTCGCCCCGCCGGCCGGGCGCCGCTCACCTGGCGCTTCAAGGCGCAGAACGTGCGTGACTTCGCATGGGCGAGCTCCAGGACTTTCGTCTGGGACGCGATGGGCTTCCGGTATGCGAAGGGCGGCCGCCTCATCGAGCTGCATTCCGTCTATCCGCGCGACGCGATGCCGCTGTGGGACCAGTACAGCACCAAGGCCATCAGGCAGACCATGGTCACCTACGGGCGCATGGTCATCGAGTATCCCTACCCCGTGGCGAGCAACGTGCATGGCTCGGTGGGCGGCATGGAGTACCCGATGATCGCCTTCTGCGGCGCGCGTCCCCGCCCTGACGGCACGTTCGATCCGTCGCTCAAGTGGCGGCTCATCTCGGTGACCATCCACGAGGTCGGGCACAACTGGTTCCCGATGATCCTCGCCTCGGACGAGCGCCGCTGGGGGTGGATGGACGAGGGAATGAACTCGTTCATCCAGTACTACGCCGAGAAGGAGTGGGATCCCGCTTACCCGTCCAATCGCGGTCCGGCGCCGAAGATCGTCGACTACTTCAGGGAAGTCGCGCAGGTCCCGATGATGACCGAGTCGGACCTGGTCTACGCCAACTACAGCCCGCAGGCGTACGCCAAGCCGGCGGCGACGCTGGTGATGCTGCGTGAGCAGGTGCTGGAGCCGGCGCAGTTCGACCGCGCCTTCCACGAGTACGCGCAGAAGTGGGTCTTCCGGAAGCCGCAACCCGCCGACTTCTTCCGCACGATCGTGAACGGCGCGGGCGAGAACCTCAACTGGTGGTGGCGTGGCATCTTCTACACGACGTACGCCAATGACCAGGCGCTGGGCAGCGTGCAGACGCAGAACGCCACCGACATCACCGGCAACACGGCGCGCGGCAAGTTCTATCACACCATCACCGTCGAGCAGAAGGGCGGCCTGGTGATGCCCATCCAGCTCGGCGTGACCTACGACGATGGCACGTCGGACCTGATCAAGCTGCCCGCGGACGTCTGGCGCTTCAACGAGAAGACCTTCACCTACGGCTACTTCTCGAACAAAGCGCTCGCGCAGGTGGTAGTAGACCCCAATGAGGTCTTTGCCGACGTGAACCGCGCCAACAACGCCTGGAAGCCGGTGCCGAGAGTGCAGCCGTGAGCACGGCCGCGCGCCGCCGCGCACGGTGGCATTCGCTCGCGGTCGCCCTCTGTGCGATCGCGCTCGTCGGCGCGCGGCCGCTGAGCGCTCCGGCGCACCACGTACGGGCGCCGCACGACCTGCATCTCACGCACACGCGCATGGTGATCGAGGGGAACGCCGTCGTCGCTCGCGTGCGGATGTTCCGGGACGACCTGCAGAAGGCCCTCAAGCGATCCATCGGCGACGATGCCGCCTCCAGGGCCGCCGTTGCCGCATACCTCACGCAGAACTTCCTGCTCACGGCCGAGGGGACGAAGCTGACCGGCGAGCTGCTCGACAGTGGCGGCGAGATGGACGGCGACCAGCCCATCTACTGGGTGCTCGTGCAGTGGAAGGCCGCCAAGCCCGTGAAGTCGCTCGGCGTGCGCGTACACCTGATGTTCGAGACGTTCAATGACCAGCAGAACACGGTGCTGGTGGCAAAGCAGCCGGGCGATGAGCGGAGGGGATTGTAC
Source organism: Gemmatimonadaceae bacterium (assembly GCA_036504815.1). NCBI lineage: Bacteria > Pseudomonadati > Gemmatimonadota > Gemmatimonadia > Gemmatimonadales > Gemmatimonadaceae > Gemmatimonadaceae bacterium. The sequence goes on from DASXUN010000007.1 coordinate 37,731, forward strand.
TTCCAGGCGGGGGATAGGACGGAGCAGGTGTTGAAGTTCTAGCGGAACGAGGAGGGGGTAGAGGCCAAGGGACGGGGAGGAGAGGTGGAACGAGGAGGGAGGTCCCGTGCG